>CAKRYM010000057.1 GCA_934427095.1 uncultured Bacillota bacterium
GGGCTACGGGATGCGATTACCCTAGTTTTTGGTGGCGGTATGATCGCCATGTTAATTGGGGTTATCGCTTATCCGCTCTATTATTTATGGGGTGCAGAAAGAAATGAAATTATTTTAGTCTTGAGCGTGATGGACGCTATAGGTATTGTGTTGGCCCTTAGTCTAGTCATTAATTGGGTAATTGGTGATGAAGTGTCTAATTTGACATACTATATTAGCTTATTTTTCATGTTATCCATTACTGCTCTAGCTTTTGGTTTATCCTATTTCCTATCTTGCCAGATTTTCCGTCATAAAGAATATTAAATCAACAATCATTATCCATGGGACGGCAGCATGCTGCCGTCCTTTTGTCTTTTTAGAGGCGTGAGTAGATCTTTTCTCCCATGGCAAGTCCGCTTAACAAGTCGGACCAGCTTTTTTGTCACAGGCTGCTGTGAAATGCATAAGATGTAGGGAAAAAATCAAAGGAGGGTGCTTCCATGAACAATTGTGCCGGAACTCTCTCGCCCTGCGGCGAGGGCTGCATGAAAGCGGGGTATGCGTTTGTCCCTGTTCAGGACGTAGACCGGTTTTATGATTACGAATCTGCGTTTGTCTGCGGTACGATTTTCCCTGATTTATGTATCCCTAAGGGAAAATATGGGCCCAATGAAAATTTTAGATAAGGAGGTAAAGGAAAATGGATCAGAATGCTTTAATGATGCAGCTGCAACAGACTGGCATGACCATGGATGATCTGCGCATTTATCTTGATACCCATCCGGATGATAGCTTCGCCATCCAGCGTTACAACGAAAGCGCCAAGAAGTATCATCAGCTGAATCAGGAGTATTTACAATACGGACCGCTGATTTCCATCAATTGGCAAAACGACGATAAGAGCTGGAAATGGGCTGAACAGCCCTTCCCCTGGGATTTGGCATAGAAGGAGGATAACCCATGTGGATCTATGAAAAGAAGCTGCAATATCCTGTTCGGGTAAGCAGCACCAATCCGCAGCTGGCAAAATTTTTGTTGTCGCAGTATGGCGGCCCTGATGGTGAACTTAGTGCTTCTCTGCGGTATTTGAATCAGCGCTATACCATGCCCACCAATCAGCTAAAAGGATTGTTGACGGATATTGGTACCGAAGAATTGGCTCATTTGGAAATTATTGCTACCATGGTCTATCAGTTGACCAAGGATGCTGATATGGAAGAAATCATTGCTTCGACCTTTGGCGGCAGCTTTGTGGATCATGGTAAAGGCCTGTTCTATGTGGACGCAACGGGCAATCCTTGGACGGCCACATATATTCAGAACAAAGATGACCCGATCGCTGATTTGACAGAAAACATGGCTGCAGAACAAAAAGCCAGAGCTACGTATAATCATTTAATTGACTTGACAGATGACCCTGGGGTGATTGATGCTCTGCGTTTCTTAAGAGAGCGAGAAATCGTGCATTTCCAGCGCTTTGGGGAAGCCTTGGATCAGGTGCAGGCGGATTTTGCTTGTGCGAAACGTCCTCAGCCCAGAGAAAACGAATAAAAATACGCAAACAAAAGCAGCCCCAAAAAGGGGCTGCTTTTCTGTTTTGCACGAAAAATTTTTAAAAAGAAAACTGCGGCTGCAGGCTGAAAAATCCTTGTTGCCACAGAACAAAAATCAATGCTGCCTGCACAAGAATGATAATCGGTAACCCAAGCATGAATTTTTTATGTTTGGTTTTATGTCGGACAATGAGCATAGTCAGATATTCCACCAGACTACCACCTAAAATAGCGATGATGAACAAATTCGCCTCCGAAACCCGGCGGCGTTTCGGATTTTTGCTAATGATTTTGTCATAAACAGTCATCAACAAGGCAATGGCGGAAATGACGCAAAGATAGAAAATAAGATAAATCAGTTACAGCCCCTCTCCGTTAAATTGTGGGATAAAGCTTTCTTCTGCCGCATCCCCTTCTTGTAAAAAACCATATTCAATATCCAAAGATTCAGCGTAATCTAGTAATTCCTCGTATTCTGCCTGCGTGACCTTGCGGTTAAGCGCGGGATAGTTGGCTACATGGGGCAGGGGAGTGTATTGATTCATCACGCTTAGGAATACGGCATCCCCATATGTTTCATGTACATAGCGCAACACTTGCTTGCCATCTTCCACACAGCCTGGTAGCAGCAGATAACGGATAATCATACCTCGTTTTAGCATACCGTCTGAACCCAATTGAAAGGGGCCGCATTGCCGGAACATTTCTTGAATGGCTTCCTTCGCTACAGCAAAATAATTGGCGGCATGGGAATAGAGGGCAGAAAGTTGGCTGGATATATATTTTAAATCTGGTAGCCAAATATCCACCGCACCTTCTAAAAGCCGAAGAGTTTCCGGTTTTTCATAAGCGGAACTGTTCCAAATCACAGGAATACGTAGACCTTGTTCCTTAGCGGAACGAATAGCGGCTGCAATCTGCGGGGTAAAATGAGTGCCTGTCACCAAATTGATATTGTGTGCTTCTTTTGCCTGTAATTCTAGGCAAATTTCCGTTAACCTTTCTTGGCTGATGCTTTTGCCGGCTTCCCCATTGGAAATAGCTTGGTTTTGGCAAAACACACAGTGTAAATTACAGCCAGAAAAGAAAATCGCGCCGCTCCCTTTTTGGCCAGAAAGAATAGGCTCTTCCCAAAAATGCAAAGCAGCTCTAGCTGCCATCAAATTAGTTACGGCACAGCAACCGATTTCCCCTTGGCTACGGTCCACGCCACAGTCCCGTGGGCAGAGAAAGCATTTTACCATGGGTTATCCCTCGTATTTCCGATACCCTAGGGAAAAATCCACTTGATTTTGCAAAGGTTCGCCAGCAATATAGCGGTGCAGGTTTTTGGCAGCAATCTCTGTGATAAAATCCAGCGTTTCCGGTAAATTGTATTTGCCGGAAATATGCGGGGTAATAAAAACATTCTTAGCTTGCCAGAGTGGATGATCCGCAGGGAGGGGTTCCGGCTCCGTAACATCTAATGCGGCGCCGGCCAGCTTTCCATTGTTCAGGGCTTCTGTCAGAGCAAGATGGTCCACCGAGGAGCCTCTGCCCATATTGAGAAAATAAGCATTCTGCTTCATCCGATTAAAGCGATCCTGGTTAAAAAGGTGATAGGTATCTGGCGTTCCTGGTAATGCGCAGGCAACGATATCCATTTCGGGTAAAAGTTCATCTAATTTATCCTGGGTATACAGACCGCCGCGAAGATAATGGGGGCAAGGTTGTCCCCCATGCCGGCGAATCCCGGCAACTTCAGCCCCCATGGCATCCAATAACCGGGCGAAGCTACCTCCGGCATCTCCGCACCCTACCACCAAAGCCGTACTACCCCGTACAGCACGAACCGTTCCTAAGCCTTGCCAAACCCGGTTTTCCTGGGCGAGACGGTAACGGTCTAATTTTTTCATCAGCGTAAGGAGCATCCCTAACATATGCTCAGATAAAGCTAAGCCGTAAGCTCCGGTAGCGCAGGTAATTTGCACCCCTGGGAGATTCTCTGGGGTATAACCTTCTACCCCGGCAGAATTGAGTTGTACCCATTTTAATTTGGGTGCTTTCGTCAGTAGCTGAGGAGAAACATTGCCGATCACAATTTCCGTCTCTGCCACGTCTGCTTCCGTTACCTCTTTTGGTTTCACATAGTGAAAGGAGGCATTTGGGGCCACGGTATGGAGTTGTTCTTTTTGTTCTTCCGTTAAGGGGAGTTGTACCAGGATGTTCATGGATTTATCCTTTTACCTTTCTGGTTGTTTCAATCAAATTATAACAAAGCCAACTTGGCAATGCAAGGCTACTGGTTGATCGAAATAGAAGTCAGATTTGTTGCCAAACCAGCATATTGTTTTGAAAATCTGCCTGGATTTCCCCTTTTTCTTTTAATCAGGTTAGATAGGCGCGCAATCGGTGTCAATGTTATGCGCAATAAAGCGAGCTTTAAAGTTACGCTGTTTGCATAGGGTACCAGTAGAGCCTTCAGAAACATCTGTGTCATCCGGTACGACAAATTTGACACATTTTACCAGCACATCGCGGCAAGTAGAGAAATTGTGCGCAGGAATGGTTACTGTTTTCATACCACGTTGATATTCCATGCCATCCTCATCTACCTCAGTGAGAATGATGGCTAATGCTACCCGTTTGCGAGGGCAGACATTTTTCACGGTCACATCTAATTGAATGATACGACCAGTAGATTCCAGATACGTGTCACCCAAATCTACTAAGGTGGAATCAACACAGCCGTCCACTGTTAAATCCACGGGCGTGGGACAGGGTTCCGGGTTGACCACAATTTCACATTCCACTGCTACGGTAGGCGCGGGGAAGGTGACCACATTGTTTTCCGCATCAGAGTAGGTGATAGACTGGTTGACAAGCTTTGTTCCTGAGGTCTGCGCCGTGTGCTGGACAATAAATTTCAGAATCGCGCTTTCACTAGCTGATACCCCTAATTCTGGTATAGTCCACTTCAAGCTATGGTTGTCTATCATGGTTGCTGAACCTTTGGTGGGGGACAGAATGCTTTTGATGACAAAATCCGGATTCACCGTTTCATCAATTTGGATATTCGTTGCGCCGGTTTTGGAAATGTTCGCTGCCAGCTCAGCAAAGAGTTCTTCCAAATCCGCTGCATCTGGCGTCACAGCAACATGTGAGGCGTCAGGGTCGGAAGCCCAATTGTTGAGCGCATTGATATCCAATCCATCAGAGCCAATCAAACCGATACAATAAATGGTGATACCTTGTGCTCTTGCCGCCGCTGCTATCGGGGCAGGCGGGGAATCGGCGGTGGTGTTCCCATCGGTAAACATCACGATCACTTTGGCATTGCTTGAAGAAGGATCAAACAACTGTGTGGCTTTGGTAAATGCATCTTCGTGATTGGTTGTTCCCCCTGCAGTGAGAGCATCTACAGCGCCCTTCAAAGTATCCACAGAAGTAATTAATTGGGTGTCATCCACCGCGGTGGTGGCAAAGCTGACAATACCAATTCGGCTGCCACTGCCGATCTGTCCGTCCTTTGCCCCATTGGTCGTCTCTGCGATAATATCAATAAAGGTTTTTGCGCCAAGCTTCATATTCGCCAGCGGCGTTCCGGTCATACTATCAGAGCGATCCAAGGCCAGTACAATGTCAGTAGGATTGGCGATGATATCCGGTGCTGCGGTTAAGGCCAGCGTTACACGGAAAGGACCATCGCATTCAATACGATCTGTATTAATTCCTTTATTTGAGCTTGTTACACCCATTGGCATTACCTCCTTCTGGGGGTTAACCCCATAGCATATTATGCGGGGCTACCTCCCCTTGACACGTTTTAGAAAAATCTGTGACAGTAGTTGAAGGAATTTCTTTTTATAGGCTTGTAAGGCCAAAGGTGTTTCTTCTTCTGTTGCTGGAGCTATCCGTTGCGCCTTCCTAATAAAAAGAAAAAGATGCGTGAAAAGCGCATCTTTTTCCTTTTGCCTCCCGTGGGATTGACATAGCACTATACTACATTATAAATTAGCGATGGGTTAAGATTGTGTATCCCTATAAATTGGGAAGAAATCAATGTATTCTCCTTCTTGGCTACTGGCAGCCCCCATCATAAGGTTTTGCCAGGAAGCGGTAGCGTCATTGGTTAAAACATAGCAAAGTGCAGAGGTATGGTCCACTTTTATCGGGACGTCTGGATAATAGAGCAGATAGGAATAAGTGCGCTCCAGTCTTTGGGTGCCTTCTTCCCAGCGTAAAATATATTCGCTGCCGGTAAATGTTAAGGTAAAAACATAGAGGGCAGGATAATCTTCTTGATAAGCTTCGTAATATTGCGCATTGCAAGTCTCTGGATTAAGAGTATAATAATGAGCCACTTGAACCGTACAAGCCTCTTTTTGTTCAGCTGTTTGGACAAAATCTAACCAAGTTTGCTCTCCAGCGGTCACATCGCCATCTGATAGGATAACGCAGCCGGCCGCTTCGGCTTCTGCTAGGGCCTTTGGGGCTACCCGTTTTGGTGGACTATATTGATATAGATCTTTTGTACCTGCGTCAGTTTCCGCTAACACGACGGTATAATCCGGGTATTCCTGTAATGCATAAATGGTCCATTGCACAGGGGTGGGCTCTACTTCTTCTGTAAATTGATCCAAAAGCGTAGTCTTGGTCACTGTAGCCATATCTCCATCTGTCCGCTCATAACGGTAAATTTCGCCGTCCAGTGGGACATAGAGATAGGCATCAAAAGCACCCTCAATTTTTGCGATGGTGGGTATCATTTTACTACTATCGGCAGAAAGACTAGTTACGGTTTTTTGTGTGTTTTCTGCGGATGGATTGCTTTTGCTAAAGCTATT
Organism: uncultured Bacillota bacterium; assembly: GCA_934427095.1. Classification (GTDB taxonomy): domain Bacteria; phylum Bacillota; class Dehalobacteriia; order UBA4068; family UBA4068; genus RGIG3155. The sequence goes on from CAKRYM010000057.1 coordinate 6,362, forward strand.
TTCATAGATGTCAAGAAACAAGGTAACAAAGTGTGCTTGTTCTTGGGCTGCTGGGGTACCGGTGGTCACCTGCCAGCCAAAGGTTTTATAAAGGTCATAATTTTTCTGGGAAAGGGGAGATAATCTGTTTTCCTCTTGAATCAACGCTATCCCTTCTGCATACAGCTTTGTGAAGGTGGTAAAGGCTTGCTTAGGGTTTTTAAACACGGCCATCCCGTTACGATCGGCGCCGATGGCAAAATCTTCGCTAATGCTTTCAAAGTGCTCTTTGTCGACATTTCCCTGAATATTACCGGTACCGGGAAGATATTCTTGTACCCAAGGATTTTTGACGGTAGAGACGGGGTTGGTTAAGAAACATATGGCCACTACCAGACAGGCGATGATTGCTAAGACAGTCATCCAGAAGGCAGGTTTTCGGTAATGAAGCACGGCTTTTACCCGCTTTTTCACTCCTACTTCTCCGAACGCCAAGGGACAAGGGACAAGTTTTCTATGGTTAGTACTACAAGTCAATAATGCCTCAGAATAATCTGCCCTCTGTTGAAGATTAAGGCCTTGGACGGCTTTTTCATCACAGGCTAATTCCATATCCCGACAGAGGAGAAGATAGGCTACCCATATCAATGGATTAAACCAATGTATGGTTAGGAGAAGAAAGCCAAGAGGCTTCCACCAATGATCTTTGCGAGAGATATGGGCTTGCTCATGGGCGATAACGTGCGCCAGCACCTGCTCATTTAAACGGAAAGGTAAGTAGATCTTCGGCTTAATGATACCAAGAACAAAGGGGGTGCTTATCCGTTCACTTTGGAAAATATTGTCCCGGTATAAAACAGCAGTACTTAGTTTTTGCTTGAGTCGCCAGTAGCTGATTGCCGCATATAAGCAAAGCACAGCCATACCAGCAAGCCAAAAAAGTGTCGCATAGATAAGATGAATCTGCATACGATCCACCGTTTGTCCTATGGGAACGGTGATCCCGTCTCGATAGATTGGGTTTGTAATGATATTTAGCTGTGCTGTTTCTTGTAATTGTGCCCCTTCATACCTTAACATTTCCATGGGTACTGTTTCGGCACTTGGCATGAGGCTAAAGACGCTCTCGATGGAAAAAGGAAGGAGAAGGCGCAGGGCAACGATTCCCCAAAGGGTGACAAAAATCCACTTGGGGGCTTTTTTGAGAAAAAGACGAAGTAGAATCACCATGCAAATTAACCAACTGGCTGAAATACTGGCATTCAGCACCTGAGAAAAATCAAGTATTTCTTCTAATAAATCTGCCATCCACGCCATCATGTTATCTCCCTTTTCTGATCCGGTCAATCATCTGCTGTACTTCATCAATTTCTGCCTGGGAAATGTTTTGATGTTTGGTAAAAGTGGCAATAAAGGCGGGTAGAGAACCTTCAAAGCGTTTTTTTACTAACTCGTCGATTTCCGCCATTTGTACTTCGTCTTTAGAAACCAACGTGGTAACGGTGCCGTTTTCGTTTTTCAGCACACCGCGTTCCTTTAGGCGTTTAATTACCGTATAAGTGGTGGTCCGTTTCCAGCCCAATTGCTCCTGGCATAACTTTACCAGGGTGGTAGTAGAAACCGGCTCGTGTTCCCATAAAATCAAGCAAAACAGATACTCACTTTCGAAAATTTTGGGTGTGTCCATATCGTTTTCTCCTGTCTAATGCGATAGACAATATATAGTCTATTGCATTAGACAACATTTGTCAATAGGAACTTTTGGGGAATACTAGATAATAAACCCCTGTTGTCTACAAAATCACACTACGGACAACAGGGGTTTTTACGATTTGGGAAAAAGGGACTGATTAAATAGTGTTTTAATTAGACATAGTAATTTCACTCCGATTTATTCTTCTTGTGGCATGGTGGGGCTTGGGGAGGTATTTCTTTTTT
>CAKRYM010000058.1 GCA_934427095.1 uncultured Bacillota bacterium
ATCTCCGATGCCGGTTAAGGCAATTTCTTCCTCGCTTAATCCTTCCAATCGGTAAGCGTCAATATGGGCAAAAGGGATTCTGCCCTGGTCATATTCCTGGTAAATCATAAAAGTGGGGCTGGTGATGGTCGTATGTATCCCCAGTCCTTCCCCTAAACCCTGAGCAAAGAGGGTTTTGCCCGCACCCAAATCCCCTTGGGCAGCAATGACTAAGCCGGGGAACAAATGTTCGCCCAGCTGTTTGCCTAAGGCTTTGGTTTCTGCTGGGGAGGCAGAAAAGAAGGTGGCTTCCTTTAGCATGAGGCCTTCCCCTTTTCCTGCTGATAATCCTTGGCTGCGAGGAGTAAGGCCTCAAAGGGTTCCTTTTCCCCGTAGCTTTCCGGATGCCATTGTAGGCCCAGCCAGAAGCGGTCCCGGGCATAAATGGCTTCAATGATTTTGTCCCCGGTGCAAAAGGCCCCTACCCGTAAGCCTTCCGGGATTTTGGCCACGGCCTGATGATGATGGCTGTTGACATGCCAAAGCTCCCAGCCGTAGAGGGATTGCAATTCCCCTAACAGCGTCACGTCATGGGTGAGCACAGCCCGAGGGTCCTTTTGGGCGTGGGGGCCTTCCCCCACGGGCCCCAGGTTGATTAAGGTGCCGCCTAAGACTGCGGCCATGCCTTGCATGCCCCGGCAAATGCCTAGTACAGGCAGGCGGCGTTCCCAGGCTTCTTTCAGCAGGGCTATTTCCAGCAAATCCCTGGGGGTAGGTTCCTCTTCCCCTTCCATGCCGCAAAGCTGGGGCGCGTAATCCCCGCCGCCGCTGAGCAAGAGCCCGTCTAAAGCATCTAAGACCGTGCTGGCGAAAACGGGGTAATCTGCTTCCGCCAGGGTGGGACTGGGAATCAGCAGGGGGACGCCCCCGACCTCCGTAATGCGGCGAATATAATCGCTACGGAGCTTTTCCCCGTCATATTCTGGATAAGGGCAAGTGGTAATGCCGATTAAAGGTTGTTTTTTGTCCATTACATTTTCTCCGGTGCGGAAACGCCCAGGGCGCCTAAAGCAATACGCAGCACTTGGCCAGTGGTCTGGCACAAGGCTAAACGGGCGTTCATCAACGCTTTGTCTTCTAAGATGCAGTGGCAATGATTATAGAAATTGTGGAATAAGCCCGCCAGCTCCAGGGTGTAAGCAGCTACCCGGTGGGGTTCCCGGTTTTTGGCCGCAGCCGCCACTTCGTCTGGAAAATCGGCCAAACGGCGGATTAGGGCCAATTCGGATTCGCTGTTTAAGAGGGTAGCGTCTATTTTGCTTTCAGGATGGCCACCCTGGGCTAAGATAGAGCAGATACGGGCATGGGCGTACTGAATATAGTACACGGGGTTTTCCGCGCTTTGGCTTTTGGCCAAATCCATATCAAAATCAATCAGGCTGTCAGCGCTACGGGTGACGAAGAAATAGCGAGCCGCGTCGCAACCAACCTCGTCCACCAATTCGTCCAAGGTCACGTAAGTGCCGGTACGCTTGCTCATTTTTACCAGCTCGCCCCCTTGGTAAAGGCGGACGAATTGCATGAGCATTACTTCCAGCTGATCCCGGTTATAGCCCAAAGCCTCCATGGCCCCTTTCATTCTAGCCACGTGGCCGTGATGGTCCGCGCCCCAAATATCGATGACTTTGGCAAAGCCCCGTTGGAATTTGTTGTCATGATAGGCGATATCCGCCGCGTAATAGGTGGGGATACCGTTGGCTCTGACCAGGACTTCCGGTTTCATGTCCTTGTCAATGTCCATGCGGGAGCAATCCAGCCAAAGGGCGCCGTCCTTTTGTATCAGCCAACCTTTTTCCTGTAAGGTTTCAATGACTTCCTTCACCTTGCCGCTGTCGTGCAGGCTACGTTCGGAAAACCAGTTATCATAACGGACCCCGAAATGAAGCAGGGCTTGGCGGATGGCGGTGATTTTCTTTTCCAAGGCATAATCCGCGAGCTTTTCCTTGCGCAGAGGTTCTTCCAAGGAAAGCCAGCTATCACCTATTTCGGCAATGAGGCCGTCGATTAAAATGGGCAAATCCGCCCCGTGATAACCGTCCTCTGGGAAAGGCACGTCATGGCCTAATTTTTGCAGATAGAGGGCGTTTAAGGTCAAGGCAAATTTTTCAATCTGATTGCCCGCGTCGTTTACATAATATTCCCGCTGTACTTGCCAGCCGGCCATGCTAAGCAAATTGGCCAAAGAATCCCCAATGGCCGCGCCCCGGGCATTGCCCATATGCAGCTCCCCAGTGGGATTGGCGGAAACGAATTCCACCTGGATTTTTTCCCCTTGGCCCACTTTGCTTTGGCCGAAATCCTCCCCTTGGGCGCGGATTTCCTGAAAGACCTTGGCTAACCAAGTTTCCTGCATGCGGAAATTGATAAAGCCAGGGCCGGCGATTTCCATTTTGGCAATGTCCGTGCCGGAAAAATCAATATATTCCGCAATGGTTTTGGCAATGTCCCTGGGGGCCATATGGCAAGCTTTGGCCATAATCATGGCGGCGTTCACGGCAAAATCCCCATGGGCTTCTTCCCGGGGTTTTTCCACGGCAAAATCCGGTATGGTATCAAAAGAGAGCCTGCCGGCTGCTTTGGCTTTGGCCAGGGCGTCTTTGACCGCCTGGGCAATAGCCTGCCGTCTTAGGCTGATAATGGTTTCGTATTGCTGCATTGAAAAGCCTCCCATTCTATTCTACCCTATATCATAGCGCAAACAGGGCAGTTTTACAAGGGGGCTTTTCCGTCTTAACGACCTCTGCGGCGCAGGGCTTTGACCAGTTCCACCACGGGAATGATGAGGAAAGCAAGGAAAAGGGCGGTTAAGGCTTGCAGAGGGCTTAAGGCCACGACACGGAATATGGTTTCTAAGAAGGGTAAGTACAAAAGTAGCAGGTTTAAGCCTAAAGAAGCCAGCATGGCCGTGTTCAGCCAGGGATTCTTATGGGGCAGAGTAAAGGAGGAGGCAAAGCGGGAGCGGAGATTCCAGGCATGGCAAATCTCCCCTGAGGCCAGGGTCAAAAAGGCCATCGTCATGGCGGTTTCCTGGCCGGTCCTGCTGCCTAGGAAAAAGGAAAGCAGGGTTAACAGGCCGATGCATGACCCTTGCCAGAGAATATCCTTGGCCATACCGCCGCCCAGCACGCTTTCTTTCGGGTCCCGGGGCGGCTTATCCATCAAATCCGGCTCCGGCGCTTCCATACCCAAAGCAATGGCGGGGAAACAATCGGTAATCAGGTTGATCCACAGCAGGTGAATGGGCAGGAAAATTTTCCAGCCCAAGAGAGAGCCAATGAAAATCACAATTACCTCCGCCAAATTGGAGGCCAATAGGAATTGCAGGGCTTTCCGAATATTGGCATAGATGCGGCGGCCTTCCTGCACCGCCAAAATAATGGTGGAAAAATCATCATCTGTCAGGACCAAGGATGCGGCTCTGCGGCTGACCTCGCTACCGCAAAGGCCCATACCCACGCCGATATCCGCGGCTTTTAAGGCCGGCGCGTCGTTTACCCCGTCCCCGGTCATGGCCGTGACTGCGCCCCGTTTTTGCCAAAGGCGGACAATGCGCAGCTTATCCTCGGGCTTGACCCGGGCGAAGACGCTAATCATGGGTAAAGCTGCTTCTAAGGCGCCATCATCCATTTTGTCTAAGTCCTCGCCGGTACAAACCATGCCTTTGCCTACCAAGCCCAGCTTTTCTCCAATGGCCTTGGCGGTTTCCGGGCTATCGCCGCTGACCATTACCGTGCGAATCCCTGCTTTGGCTGCCTGTTGCAGTGATTTTTTTACTCCGGACCGGGGCGGGTCCTCTAAGCCTAATAATCCGGCAAAGACCAGCTTTTCCTCATCCTGGGGCGGCGCTTCGCAATCCCGCCAGGCCAAGGCCAAGACTCTGAGGGCCTGGGCGGCCATGCTTTCCATTTCCGCGCGAATATGCCGCCGGTCCCGTTCTGTTAAAGGCAGCAAACTGCCATTTTTGTCCTGCCGGAGTAATCAGCGGGAAAGGAGGATTTCTGGCGCGCCTTTCACATATTGCCGGAACAGTTTGCCTTGGCGGTGAATGGTGCTCATGCGTTTGCGCTTGCTGTCAAAGGGCAGCTCTTTCACTAAGGGCTTTTCTTGCAAGAGGGAAGGGCGGTGAAAGCCTTCCTGCTCCGCATAATCTAAAATGGCCAGCTCCGTCGGGTCGCCGATATGGCTTCCTTCTGGAATGGAGCTGCATAAGGCCGCGGCTTTTTTGCCCTCTTCCGTCACTTGCCAGGCCCTTTGTACCTGCATCTTGTTTTCCGTTAGGGTACCGGTTTTGTCCGAACAGATCACCTGGGTGGCGCCTAAGGTTTCCACGGCATTCAGCCGCCTGACCACAGCGCCCCGGCGGCTCATGATTTTCATGCCCAAAGAAAGGACCAGGGTTACCACAACCACCATGCCCTCGGGAATAGCGGCCACGGCCAGGGAAATGGCCAGCATCAGCTGGTCCAAGAGGGCGGAAGCCGTATGCACCGAAGAGGTGACCAGCCCCAGCAAAAAGACCAGCAGGCAAATAATCATTACCCCGATGGAAAGGATACGGGAAAGCTCAGCCAGTTTTTTCTGTAAGGGTGTTTCCGTCATGGCGGTTTCCGCCAATAAGCCGGCAATGCGGCCTGTGGCAGTTTCCGCACCCCGGGCCACCACTACCCCTTCCCCGCGGCCAGCTAAGACCGGGCTGCCCAGGTAAACCATATTATGCCGTTCCGCTGAGGCCGGGGAATTGGTCATCACTTGAGCGTCCTTTTCCACAGGTAAGCTTTCCCCGGTTAAGGAGGACTGGTCCACTTTCAGCTCCATGGTCTTGGTCAGGCGAATATCCGCCGGCACCGTGTCCCCGGTTTTTAGCAGGACAATATCGCCAATGACCAAATCCTCCCCGGACACTTCCTTTAATTCCCCATCCCGGCGGACCAGGGCTTTGGGCGCGTTTAAATGGGAAAGGGCTTCTACGGTACGGGCGGCTTTGCCCTCCTGATATAATTCCAGTACAGCGTTGATGAAAATGACCACCGCGATCACCAGGCTGTCCATCCATTCGCCCAGCAGGGCGGACAGAAAGGCCGCAGCCAAAAGGACCAAAACCATGGGGTCGTTTAGGACATTCAGCAGCCGCAAAATGAAGGAAGGCTTGGCCTCCCCAGGCAACACATTAGGCCCGTCGTCCTCTAACCTTAGCTGGGCCTGGCGGCTGTCAAGGCCTAGGCTTTGGGTTTGCGCTTGCTGAAAGAGGGCGGTAAGATCAAGCAAATGGGCATCGTGAATGGTTCGCATGGCAATCTCCCCCAAAAATGAGTCTGATGGAGTTTATGCGTTTGAATCAAGCCTAAGACCCCTTGTCTTTCCCCGAAAACAGACAAAACCCGCCTTAGCTCCCTGCTAAGACGGGTTTTCTTGGGAAATGTCCCAGGATAGTTATTGGTTTTTGTTTTCCAAAGCCAGGCTGGCTTCCTCCCACTCCGTCATGGCTAGGAGCAATGCTTCCTCCACAGCCTCCTTTTGTTGGGAAAGGGCCATCAGCTGCTGATAATCCGCAGCCAAAGCCGGGTCATTCATTTGCTGCTCTAAGCTTTTGCTTTCTCCTTCTAAAGCAGCCACCTTTTCTTCTGCCTGAAGCAAGCGTTTTTCCGCTTTCCGCCTTTCCGCCTGCTCTTCCTTGCGCTTGCGGTAATCTTCCGCCCCTTTGCTTTTGTTTGGGGCAGGGGCTTCTTCCTCGGCTTCTTTGGGGGGAAGCGCCCCTTGCTTTTCCAGCATATCGTCGTAATTACCCAGGCTTTCTTGGAAACCTGTGGTCGTCAGGGTATAAATCCGATCCGCCAGACGATTAATCAAATAACGGTCATGAGAAACCACCAGCATGGCGCCGGGATATTCCAACAGCGCCGTTTCAATGGCTTCCCGGCTGGCAATGTCCAAATGGTTGGTGGGCTCGTCTAAGAGCAGGAAATTAGCTGGGGAAAGAAGCAGTTCCATTAAGGTGAGCCGGGCCTTTTCTCCGCCGGACAAATCGCGGATGGATTTTTCCACCGTATCACCGGAAAAGAGGAAGCTCCCCAACATGGTGCGAATTTCCGTCTGGGTCAAACGGGGATAAGCATTGGTAAAATAATCCAGAATGGATTCCGTCCCATTCATTTGGCCATGTAACTGGTCGTAGTAAGCCACATGAATGTTCACCCCTAATTTGACCATGCCTTTGTCCGCGGGAATTTGCCCCATAATCATTTTCAGCAAAGTGGATTTGCCTGAGCCATTGGGTCCTAGGAGAAACACTTTCTCCCCTTTGCGGATCAGCATATCCCCTTGGCAAAAGAGCTTTTTCTCCCCAAAAGCTTTGGCCACCTGATGCAGTTCCAACACATCGTTACCCCCAGGGGGTGGCACATTGAAATGAAAATGAAGGGTCTTTTCCTTGGCTTCCGGTTTCACCAGCTCTGCTTCCAGCCGTTTCAGCTGCTTTTCCTTGCTGGCAATGGTCACATAATTCCTAGCTTGGTTAAAGCGACGTTGCTGCTCAATGATGGCCTGGATACGCTTGATTTCCTTCATCTGGTTGCTGTAACGGCGGGCAATGCTTTCTTCTGCGCTTTGGCGCTGCTCCAAATGGGCGCTGTAATTGCCTGGATAGCATTCCAGCCGTTGATGATGCATGGCCCAGGTACGGTTGGTGACCTTGTCTAGGAAATAGCGGTCATGGGACACCACGATAAAGGCGCCCCGGTAATTGAGCAAATGGTTTTCCAGCCATTGTATGCTGTCCATATCCAAATGGTTGGTGGGTTCGTCCAAGAGCAGGAAATTCGCTGGGGTCAGCAGCACCTTGGCCAAGGCCGCCTTGGACCGCTGCCCACCGGATAAGGTGGAAATGGGCAGCAAAAGATCCCGTTCGCTAAAGCCCAGCCCCAGTAAGGTGGCGCGTAAACGAGCAGCGTAGGTATACCCCCCTTGCTCGGCAAAGGCATCCTGTAAGCGTTGCTGCTCTTTGAGCAGGGCAGGCTCCGCCTTTTTTTCCAAAGCCAGAGCGATTTCCCCCAGCCTTTGCTCCATCTTTTGCAAAGGGCCAAAGACCGCGCCCACGGCTTTTTGCAAGCTGATGTCTTCATCCGCAGCCAAAAACTGTTCCATATACGCCAGCTGCGTTTCCTTGGCTAGGGCGATATTCCCCTGATCCGGCTGTTGTTCGCCTACGATTACCTTAAGTAAAGAGGTTTTGCCGCATCCATTGGCCCCTACCAGGCCGATATGATCCCCTGTTTCCACGTGAAAATCAACGCGGGAGAAAATTTCCCGCGTGACATAGGAGAGGGATAGGTTGTGGGCGGAGAGAAGTTGTGTCATGATTTCTAGCATCGTCGCGAATCTGGCTGCCGTCCGCTGCGTTGCTGCTCATCGCCTTGTGCGGCGTACCGGTGAGTACGCCTCCGCGGCTCTTCGCTGCGCCTGGCGGGACGTGGCCAGCTGCGCTCCTCGGTTTCGTGTAGCATCGTCGCGAACCCCTGTCACAAGGATGACCTGCGCCATCCTTCGTCCCGCCCTGCCTGGCAATCCTCAACGTACCTGTCAGTACGCCTGCGGTTGCCAGTTGGACGGATCCTGGGCTGGCTTGATCCTCCTTGCTCCTGATGAAGGGGGTTTCGCTCCTCGGTTTCGTGTAGCATCGTCGCGAACCCTTGTCACAAGGCCGACCTGCGCCATCCTTGCTCATGCCTAGGCGGTTCGCGTTTCTATCTTTAGTAACGGTTACCGGCGGCTTGCCGCTCCCGGGCCCGTTTCGCTTCTAAATAAGCTTCGTAACGGCGGCGACGTTCTGCTTCTCGGGCTTGCACCCGCAGGCGGCCAAGGGCGTAAATCACCAAAAATACGGCAATACCTAAGAGGCCTACAATGATATAAATCCGTCTGGCCACCTCATTATAGG
>CAKRYM010000059.1 GCA_934427095.1 uncultured Bacillota bacterium
ACCCGGTACTGTGCGGAAAACCGCACAGTACCGTTGACGCTACATTCATCTGCCAACAAAACACAGGAAAGTCGCAGCATGTTTTACCGCTTCATCAATTCCGGGAAATCATAATCCTGCCAGCCCGGAGCATCTGCTACCACAGCGTAGTCGCTGCCATAGGGACAGGTGGCGTCAATGCCCATGGTGTCATTGAAAGAAATCAATTTGCCTTCAGTCCGATTGGAAGGATCGCAGGGACCTCCGGGTACACTGGGAATGATGAAAATATCTTTCGCAGGCTGCATCCGATAAGCCAAAGCCCACTCCACTTCGCTGGAATCATGGACATTGATATCTGTATCCACGATAATAACGGTCTTGGGCCGCAAATCGCTACCCATGGCGTACAGGGCTACCTGACGGGCTTCCCCGGCGAAACGCTGTTTCATGGAAACCACCAATCTTTCCTGGCAACCGCCAGAGCAAGGCAAAGACACATCCGTTACCCCAGGGAACTGGGATTTGAGATAATGGAAAATAGAAGCTTCGTTACCCAGTTGTTTTAACACATGATTTTCCGTCACCGGGGTAGGTTTACCGGTCATCACCACTTGGAAGAGAGGATCTTTCCGATGGGTAATGCATTTCACATGGGCGACGAATTTATCGCTGGCCGGCGTGAAATAGCCGGTGAATTCGCCCAAAGGTCCTTCGGATTTGGTTTGTTTCAAATCCACTTCGATCTCAATAATCATTTCCGCATAAGCCGGTACTTCCAAATCCACGGTTTTGCATTTCACCAGCTCCACTGGTTCTTGTCGCAAGCCGCCGGCCAAAGTCCAGTCATCTACGGAATCCGGGATACCGGTCAAGGGACAGGAATAGGCGATAATGGGGTCCACACCCAAAATAATGGCAGCCTGGATCACGTCTTTGCCCATACGCACCGCTTTCCAGGTGTTCTTACCAAAACGGTGGAAGGGCTGCGCCATAACGCCCAAGGTCTTTTTGTCATGCACCATGTAACGATAGTGGCCAATATCGCTGATGCCGGTTTCCGGGTCCTTGGAAACCGTAATACCAGCGGTGATATAGTAACCTCCGTCCAAGCAGGAGAACTTGGGAATGGGTAAATCATCCAAATTGATTTCATCCCCCGTCAGCACCACTTCCTGACAAGGCGCAGCGCCTTTATACATCACCGGGGCAATGGGATGATTCAGACCATAATTAAATTTCTCAAAAATATGTGCTGCATCGGTCTGGAAAGCTTTGACCGCCTTTTCCCGGCAACCGTAAACGCCGCCTACGGCCGGGTATTTCTTTTCTTTTCCTTCGTTATCCACCACATGATTAAACATCATCAGCGGGCCGCCATTGGAATAGCTCTTTTTCAAAGCCCAGCCGATCTCGCAATCGGCTTTGACCGGCCTATCAATTTCCAGGCAATCGCCATCTGCCCGACAAGCGGCAATAAATTCCCGTAAGTCTTTGTACGCCATAGAAAACTTCCTTTCTTCACTTTATTTTGTTTTTTGCCTTTACCGGCCAGGGATAAAAGCATGGTTACTGCCGATTACATCCCGAAGGTATGGGCTACATTCGTGCAAGTGATCAGGAAAATAGCCGTAGCAATAATCACCACCAGCTGGAAAATCTGCCATTTGAACATGATGGTGAACATTCTGCCGTCCTCGCCTTTGACCCCAGCCAAAGAAGAAGTATACTTCAACAAAGAAGGCTTCAAGGGGTTAGCAGGTCCCATGGTGACCAAGGTGGAAAGGCCGACCAAGAAAATGGCGGACATGCCGATGGTGGACGCAATGCTACTGCCCTGCACCGCAAACATTCTTGCAGCCGGCATCCCCTGGCCAAAGCATATTCCTGCCAGGAAAGTGAGGCAAGAAAGCAAGGCAGCGTAAACCACTTCGCCCCATTGGGCCATCACACTACCTAACACCGTAAGTTGCGAAGTATCCAGCATCAGCTGCACCATGGCGCCGCCGAAAAACAGGGTGGCCAAGGAAGGCAAGGAACGTTTGGTAGCAATAGCAATGTCCTTACCCAGGGAGCTGGTTTTCTTTACACAGAAAATATAGCAGCAGATAGCGGTGAGCAAAACATAATATCCCGGGGTGGTCATCCAATTCATATCCGTGGTTTTGCCAAAGAGGGCCACGTGAATGGTGGTAGCGTTGGCAACGCCAGAAAGCCAGTTGGAATTGATAATCACAAAAATGCAGCAAGCAATCAGCGGAGCAAAGGCCTTTAATACTGTACCGACGCTGAAATGCTCCCCTTCCTCTTCTGCAGCGCGGGCGGCTTTATCATATTTTTTGCTGAAGAGATAAAGGCCGACCATGCTGAAGGCAGCGGCGAAGATCAGGGTCAAGATGTACATATCCGGGAACAGCTGGGTAAAAATGAGCACAGAGAGAATGTTGCAAAGACTCATCAATATCGCAATGGCCAGGGTTTCCTTATCTTTGAAGCTAAAACCGAAAATTTTGAAAGAACCAAACACAGAAATCACAATCAGGGGGAAGGTGAACATCCCCATGACCTGCACAATCTGGGCAATGGGCAACTGGGTAGCTGCGGAAGCGATATTCGCCGCCACAAAAAGGCTCACAAAAGGAATACTCCAAGCAAAATACACCAGATAACCGGTGGCTGCTTTCACGCCGTCAACCCCCAAAGAGGTTAAACCAGGAATGGTGACCGGATAAGTAGCGAAACCATTAAAAGCGCCCAGGAAACCGCCGACCACGGAAATAATGGTGGCTGCCTTCCCTTCTTTGGTGGGCATAATTTTGGTCAAAGACCCCAGCAATACGTTTAATGCCCCGGTGGTACGGAAGCATTGACCAAAGACTTGGCCAGCCCACAACACAATAAAGCCGTTCCAGAGGGTAATATTCCCCCAAAGAGTGGCTTTGAGCCCGTCCACAAAGGACAGCTTAAAGAACGCAAGACAAAGGATAAACTCAATCACATAAACAATGGCGCTGAGTTTCAACGCATCCATTTTCAGCACCAAAAAGCCAACCATCAGGATGGCAAAAGGGATTAACGTGAGAATCACCTGTAAGGCAATATTCTCCATAAACAAGCCTCCTTTTTCATGAATGATTAAAGATAATACCGGCCGTGGAAAACCAAAACCATGGGGAAACGAGGCACACTGGCCAATCTGTCCTCTTTTCCTCCCACAGACAATATGTTACAAGATTTGACCGTTCATTTCCGCTACAATCTTCACCGAATTTTCACATGGCTCTTTACAGATTACCCGTCAAGCGCCTGGATAAAATTTTGTATCTTTTTTCACAATAATCTTATATCAAATTTAACATAATTTTTGTTCTGGCTGAAAAAAGAAGGGATTTTTAGACGCAATGGAAAAAATAAATGGAAAAAATAAAGAATAAAAATTAAACGCTATTGAAACATTCTACCTTTTAAGAGCGAGGGATATTGTCATTTGCACAATGGCTACTTAATCCCGCTGAAAAGATAGAAAAGGAGATACCGAAACCATGGCTACCCCCGTCAACAAATGCGAAAACTGCATGAATCCTTTCTGCAAATCCCTTCCTTCGGCCGCTCAAGAATTGCTGCGGCAAGAAGCCCATGGGGTTACCTTCCGTTATAAGAACGAACAAGCCATGTTTCTGGGTAGCGGCAGTATTTTCATTATTGCTTCTGGCGCCATTATGACCATACGCAATGATGAATGCGGCAATAGCTTTGGTAACGACATTATGTTCGCCGGGGATATGATTGGTATTGATCAGTTGTTTAATCCAGATCATCATATCACCCTATGTATGCGCTCCCTCTCCCCGGTCACTGGCTGTATGGTGTCCTGTGCGGCCATAGAACGGATGATTCGGGAAATTCCCGGCGTTGCCGAACCTATTATCGCCCATTTTTCCAAACGCTTTGCCCAGTTGGTTGCCAATATGATGGCCCGGCTTTCCAAAGACAATACAGAAAAGGTGAATTATGTGGTTAACCTGGCCAAAAAAGGCGGCCTGGAATATATTACCCAGGAAAACATCTCGGATTTTCTGGGGATTTCCCGGGTTACGGTTTCCCGCTCCATGAACATGCCCCCAGTCAAAAAACCGGAAAACCAGGAGATATAATCGTTCTCCTTGTGTAAAAAAGAGAACAGACGGCATTGGCCGTCTTTTTTCTATGGTTTAATTTTTTTACCCCTGTTTCTGTTGCGCAGCGAAATAGGTTTTATCTTTCAGATACCCTTGATTCTGGCTTAAAAATTGCAAATAGTTCTTCCTTCGGTTAGGAGAAGTCCCAGTAATGCCCCGCGAAAGCAAGAAGCCTAGGAGAAGCCCCACTAGCATCGCCTGAACATTTGCCGGCTGAGAAAACAGCCCTGTAAGCAGGGGGAAAATGATCAGCAGAAGAATATTCCGGCCAATGGTGCCTTGGGTTTGTCCACGAATCAGGCGAATGTTCTCCTCTTTCATCAAACGCTCCGCCTGCATTTTACGCAGATAGCGAAAGGAACAGCGGCACATTAACACCACCTGTCGCAAAAGCAAGGCCCCTAGCCCCAAGCCAATGAAAAAAAACAGCGTCAGCCAAATGATTTGCCAAATCTTGTCCATGGCGAAGCCTCCTTTTTCCTAATCCTAGCTTACCCTTTTGGGGAAAATTTTTCTGCGCCGTTCGTTGCGTGTTTTTTGTATCAATTGATATATCCCCCTGTTTCTTTTGCTTCCTCTTCTGCCCTATTCCGTAGCAGGGGGAAAACTTCCGCCTTCTCTATAGCCGGTCGTTCATGCGCATAGCCATTCTGTTTCTGGAGATTACTTTATGTTTCCGAAAAAATTTCAGAGCCCATACGGAGATAAAGAAAGGAGAATTTCCTATGGGTTTAGAATTTTTTAATGTTCAAGACTCACCTATTATAGAAAAAGATAGGCTGAAATCCTTTCCGTTGGGAAGGAAAGCAGGCAGCACAGGCTAGGGAAAGTAAAGGCATGGCGGAGGAAAAGCTATCTATGTTACGGATCGCCATATGCGATGATCAAACACAACAACAAAAGCAGATCGAGGTAATGCTGGAGGCTTATTTTGCGTCCCGCCCCGGCGGTGGTAAAAGCCAGGTGGAATGTTTCTCCGATAGCGAAACCCTGCTGCACCGGGTGGAGGAAGCTGGGAGCTTTGATCTCTACCTTCTTGACATCCTCATGCCGGGTCTCAACGGCATTGATATCGGCCGGAAACTGCGGGCATTGGGAGATGGAGGCGAGATCATCTTCCTCACTACCTCCAATGATTTTGCCGCCGACAGCTGTGATATCCACGCCTTTTTCTATCTGCTCAAACCGGTGGAAGAAGAAAAGTTCTTTTCCGTCCTAGACGGCGCGTTAAAAAACTGAACAGAAAGAGAAAAGAAGGCCTCGTTGTCCAAACGCCGGCAGGCCCTCGGCGGCTTCTCTTTGCACGCATCCGGTATGTGGAGCGCGTAGGCCGCCACATGCGTTATTACTGCCCCGATCACACGGTGGATACCCAAACCATCCGCATCCCCTTTCGGCAGATGGCCGCATCGCTCTTAGCTGACCGACGTTTCTATTTATGCGGGGCCAGCTTCGTGCTGAACTTCCAATATGTGATTGGGGTTCAGGGCCAAAACGCCATCCTGGATAATGGCCAAACTGTGACACTGCACCGGTCTGTGGCGTTAGCTTTCAAAAAAGCTTGGGGCGCTTATTGGCTGGAAGAAGAAGCGGCCTGGTAAACCCACCTTTTTCCTAGGAGGAAATACAGATGCAACTCAACTGGTCTCAAGCCTTGACCATGGCGGTCACCCAGCTCTTTCTGGGTGGTTATGTGATGCTTCTTATGGAATTCCGACAGCCCCTACGGATATGGTAGCGACGCTGGCTCTGGCTGGCCGGCGGGGTGGTAACCATCCATGTGCTGTTGATCGCGCTGGGGTACTTTGATTTTTATGCCCGGTTCGGTGTACTGACTCTGGTCATCCCATATGGTCTGGCTACGGTTTGGTGTGCTCGCTATCGGGACGCACGAACCGTTTTCAGCATTGCCAATGGCTTTTTTGTAGGCTGCGTCTGTGGGGCCAACGGATATCTGGCCCAGGCCCTGTTCCCGTCCATTCCATTTCTGCCCCTGCTGGTGCGGGTCATTTCTTTGATTTTGTTATACTTCGTTTTGAAAGAATTTGCGCAAACTTGCCGCCAGGCGCTGCGGCAATTGGATCACGGCTGGACGATACTCTGCCTGATCCCTACGATCACCGGCCTACTCGCCTTATACACAAACCGTAAATACTTTCAGCCTGATCCCCTTCCGGCTGTCATAATCCTTTTTGGACCGCTACTGATATGCGGCTGTGCCTATTATTTGATGTATCTCTTTTTTGGGCGAGTACAGAAAGAAAACCTCGCCCAGCACGAAGCGCAGTTATCCGCCTTGCAGCTTTCCGCCCTACAAAGCCGCATGGAAGCGGTGCGTTCAGCCGAGGAAATCATCCGCACCGAGCGCCATGACCTGCGACATCGGCTTCAGACCGTCACAGAACTGGTGTCCCGGGGAGAAAAAGAGGCGGCTCTGGACTTTCTGAACGCTGCGCAAAAGCGACTGGATGAACAAAAAGAAATCCGCTGGTGTCGTCCGCCGGTGCTGGACGCCGTGTTCTCTACCTATTTCGAGCAGGCAAAAAACCAGAATATCCAAGTGGAAGCCAAAATCTCCCTGCCGGAAAAACTGGCCGTGAACGAAGGGGAGTTGGCAGTAGTCCTGGCCAATGCCCTGGAAAACGCCATTCACACCAACCTGTCCTTACCGCCTAAAAGGCGGAAGCTCCGCTGTCGAATGGTGGGAACGCCTTCTGTTGTACTGGAACTCTCCAACCCTTGCGACAATCAGGTGACCTTTGATGACCATGGGCTTCCCATGGCAAAAGATAAGGGTCACGGCCTAGGGGTGCGGTCCATCGCCTCTTTCTGCCAAAAACACGGCGCTGTGTATCAATTATCCTTAACTGAAGGGATTTTCCGCTTACGGTTGGTTCTATAAGATGACTTTTTCTAAAAAAGGGTTCCCGCAAAAAATTGCGGGAACCCTTTTTGCTAATCTGACGATCAGGGAAATATTCGCAATACGATGGTCAAGATAAATACGGCGGCCAGAAAACATAAAGCCGGGTCCAGCAAATCGGCCCGTTTTCGACAGACCATCAACACCACATAGGAAATAACGCCCAGCATGACGCCAGTAGTAATGGAAAAAGTGAACGGCATGCCCACGATCATCAGAAAGCTGGGCAGCGATATCTCCACATGCTTCCAGGTAATCTGCGTAATGCCGCTCATCATGGACATCCCCACCATGACCAGCGGAGCAGCCAAGACAGGGCCGCTCACCAATCCGGCCAGAGGAGTAAAGGGCAGCATACACAGAAATAGCAGGCCGGTTATTACTGCGGAAAGACCAGTACGCGCCCCAACCCGAACACCGGTGGCAGATTCCGCCATGGCCGTCACATTGCTGACGCCCAGCAGCGCCCCAACACAGGTAGTTGCGCTACAGCAAAGCATGGTCTCCCGCTGTCCGGGTAAATCACCGATGGAGTCTGTCAGCTTGGCGTCTTCCGCCACGCCCAAAAGGATGCCCAGGGCATCAAAATACTGAGACACCAGTAAAGAAAGTAAAGCGGAAAACAAGGGAATGGGCCCCAGCGCCAAAAGACCGGTGAAATCCGGTTGTAGCGAGGTCAGAGACAGTTTTGGCGCCGACATGATGGTTTCCGGCAGAACAGTCACTCCCAGAGGGATACCCAACAGCACGATGAATGCCATCCCCAGGATAAGGGCCCCTGGAACCCGCTTCATGACCAATATCGCTGTGATGAAAATTCCCAACAACGCCAATAAAGGTTCCGGCGCAGCCAGCGTACCC
>CAKRYM010000060.1 GCA_934427095.1 uncultured Bacillota bacterium
GGGGTACCCTATCAATTCATGCGGCAAGCTTATTATACGTTGGATGAAGACGCAAAAGCCGGGAACTTAATCTTTAATCGTATCGTCCAAATGAAAGATAGCTGGGGGAAAAAAAAAGCATAAATTGAGGTGACCATTATGGCACAGAAAAAACTTTACCGTTCTCAGAACAGCATGCTTGGTGGTGTCTGCGCTGGTATTGCCAATTATTTTGATGTAGATCCCACCATTATTCGTCTACTATGGGTATTTCTTACTCTGTTCACGGCCTGCTTTCCTGGGATAATTCTTTATATCATTGCCCTGTGTATTATTCCCAAGCAGCCTTTTCCAGAGGACTAAGATTTTAGACAACCCCATCATTAATCAAAAAAGGAGATATACCGAACCGGGTATATCTCCTTTTTTTGATTAATAACCAGGAAAACTCGTTGGCTCATAGCCATTGGCCACTGAAGGAGGAATAATTGTCCCTTCTGTTAGCAGGATATAATTTTCCGCTAATATTTCATCATCCTCTTTGGACAAGACGCCAGCTTCAGCAGGAGAAAAATAATGAATCATCCCTTCACCAGCACCTAAAAGATAATTGCCGCCAGGGAAAGCCTGCTCATCAATGGTTTCTAATACCCAGGCAATCGCGTCAGTGGTATCTTTATAAACTGCGGTCAATAAAGCTGTCGCGCTTGCCCCGCCCGGAATACCGTCCATTTCCTGGTCTGAAGCAATGATTTTTACTCCTGCTTCTGTCGCAGCACGATAAGCACCTTCCCCTGCGGTACCGGCAGCCACAAAAATGACATCCGCCCCTAAAGTTGCCAGACTTTTGGTAATCGTATACGCAGCATCAGCATCGTCAGTTTCCCCTAAATAATTTCCTTCAATTTTATTCCCAGCAGAATCTGTACCAGCATAGGCATCCATCTGGATAATTTCTACTTTCGTTAAATAATAACGGTTACTAAAGTTTACTCCAGCGGCAAACCCTAACTGATAATTTTGATAAGAATCCAGCGCCATTTCCGTAACCGCAGCAACCTTTCCGGTTTCACTGGTAAGCGCCGCGGCTAACCCTGCTAAAAAGCCACTTTCTTCTTCTTTAAAATTTAAAATACAAAGATTAGCTGGTACTGCCGTATCGCTATAGTTGATTTGTGCCGGGTCAACCAAAATAAAATATTTATTGCTGTACGAAGAAGCAACAGAATAAATATCGGTAAACAAATCTCCCAGCAAAATAAAAATATCATACTGATTGATCACGTTCTGTACAAAAGCAAGAGTTTCTGCCTGATCGACACTATCACAAGTCAGAGCAGTAACCGTATCCACGCCGTCACGACTTTCCATAAAAGCCAGAACACCATCATAGCAACTTTGATTATAACTACTTTCTTCAATGCTGTCTGGTGCTGAGATTACCGCAATCTGATACCCATGCCCGTCTTGTTTCTGGGAACCAAGAATAGCAAGTATGGAATCCACACTGGAAGATATTTCTTCCTGTTCACAGGCGCTAAAGCCAACTACACAGCACAACAGCAGAATAAGGCAAACAATTTTTTTCACAATCTGCCTCCTATCTGGTTTTTATCATTTCCCGCAAACTCTCAGAAAAAGGGGGTCTAGCAATTCCCGTTTCTGTCACAATGCCAGCAATCAATCGATGGTCTGTAACATCGAAGGCGGGGTTATAGCATCTTACCCCTTTTGGCGCCATAGGCTGCTGATACCACAAACTACGGATTTCTTCCCCGCTTCTCTCTTCAATTTGGATTTCTTCCCCATCAGGGCAAGCAGGATCAATCGTAGAAGTGGGCCCCAATACATAAAAAGGAATACCATAATGCTTTGCCAGAATAGCTAGGCCAGAAGTGCCGATTTTATTCGCCACATCTCCGTTCATAGCGATACGGTCACATCCTACAAAACACAGATCAATCCAGCCTTTATGCATCACCGATGCCGCCATATTATCACAAATCAGCGTAACATCTATTCCTTCTCGCTGCAATTCCCAAGTGGTAAGCCGAGCACCCTGCAGTAATGGCCGCGTTTCATCTGCAAAAACATGTAAAGTCATTCCCTGCTCATGTCCATAAATTAATGGGCCCAGGGCTGTCCCATAGCGACTAGTGGCCAATGGTCCTGCGTTGCAGTGGGTTAGCACACCGGCTCCTTCATGCAATAGAGAAAAACCATACTGGGCAATGGCCAAACATGCAGCAATGTCCTCCTCATGGATAGCAATCGCTTCATTGCGCAACAAAGGAAGCAAATCACTGGGCCGCATATAGGTTCTTACGGTAATGATATTCAACATACGGTCCAAGGCATATTGTAAATTTACCGCAGTGGGCCGAGAGGAACGAAGGTAAGCGGCAAATGCTGCCATTCGTTGCGGAAAGCGGTCGGGATCAACTACACATTGCTTGGCAAAAACATAAAAACAATAGCCGGCAAAAATACCAATGGCCGGAGCACCCCGTACCTTTAATTTTTGTATGGCATCAAACATTTCTTCTGGTTGACTGATTTCTAAATATTCTAACCGCAAGGGCAACTGGGTCTGATCCAAAATCACCACAGCTTGTCCATCTGTGCGTAAATAAACGTTCTCCGTTTTTGGTAGTGGCAGTGTCGCCATCTCCCTTCATTTTCAAGATCTCATCTAACCATCCATAGGAAAAATAACCTGTGCTGCTATTATATCATTCCTAACGTTGAGTCGCAATCCTTCGCTGTAGAATTCACCAAAGGAACAAATAACAAAGGCAGCGGAAAACCGCTGCCTCATTTTTTCTTATTCATCAATTTTAGTTTCGTTCATAACGCTCTAAAAAGCGTTTTGTTCTTTCTTGGATAGGCTCAACCAGAACCTGTTCCGGCGAGCCGGATTCCACCACAACCCCGTCGGCCATAAAGATCACATGATCCGAAACAGCACGGGCAAAAGGCATTTCATGAGTAACAATAACCATAGTCATTTTCTGTTCAGCCAACCAGCGGATTACCCGCAAAACTTCCCCAGTAAGCTCAGGGTCCAAAGCGGACGTTGGTTCATCAAAGAAAAGGATTTTAGGATTCAGCATCAAGGCGCGAACAATAGACACACGTTGCTGCTGTCCACCAGAAAGCTGACAAGGATAGGCATAAGCTTTGTCTGCCAGGCTCATCTTTTCCAACAAGGAATAAGCCATCTCCTCGACTTCCTTCTTGCTCCGCTTCTGCACCACCATAGCCGCATCACAAATGTTTTTCATGACCGTGAAATGGGGGAACAAATTAAACTGCTGAAAGACCAGTCCATAATAGCTTCGAATGGAACGCAATGCAGAAGAAGAAACATAACGCGCCTTATCCCCTTCTGTCCAAGCAGCTTTACGGTCAAGATAAGTAATGGAGCCACGATCAATGGTTTCCAAAAAGGTCGCACACCGGAGCAAAGTGGATTTACCGCTACCAGAAGGGCCAATGATAGAAACCACTTGTCCCTTATCCACTGTTAAATCCACGCCTTTCAGCACCTGTAGCTCGGAAAAAGACTTATGAATGTCTCGCATTTCTAATATCATGGTGCAACCTCAATTATTTATAATAGTTCATGGAATTCTCAATCCGCTCCATTACTGCAGCAACAACCAAATTAAAGATATAGTAGAAAACGCCTGCAATCACAAAGGGCATTAGAGTAGCCTGGGAAGAGGAAATTTTCTTTGCCAAAGTAAACATCTCACTATAAGAAATAGCAAAAGCCAAAGAAGTATCCTTGACCAAAGTAATTACCTCATTGGTCACCGAAGGCAAAATCCGTTTAACTACCTGGGGCAAAATGATGCGGAAAAAGGTCTGCACTTTGGTATAGCCCAAAACTGTTGCGGCTTCATACTGCCCCGGGGACATGGACTCAATCCCGCCGCGATAGATCTCTGCAAAATATGCAGCATAATTCAACACAAAACCAATGATGACTGCACAAAACCGATAATTAGGGCCAGTGGATATACCAAACAACATCCCCGGTGCAAAAAAGACCACCATCAATTGGAGCATCAACGGCGTCCCACGCATAATGGAAATATACGCCTTAACCGGTAGCTGCAAAAATTTATTTTTGGATTGCCGACCAAAGCAAATCAATAAGCCCAACGGCAATGCGCCCAATAGCGTCAAAAAGAAAATATAACAGCTTTTCAGTAACCCACCAGCAAGGGTCACAATCATGGTTTGCAAAGTCATAGACAACCTCATGGCCGGGGCAAAAAATGCCCCGGCCTAATCCATATTCGTCAACTTAGCAGGAAAAAGAAAACTAGTCGAGCAGGCAGAGAGCTTCCATAACCAGACCGTAGTCAACATAGTCCTGAGCGATTTGCTCCATGGTGCCGTCTTCGGCCATTTCGTGTAACATGGTGTTAATCTGCTCCGCCATTTCCGTATTGCCCTTCAAGAAACCAACGGCATAAACTTCGGAAGCAACGGCTTCATCAAGAATCACAAATTCCCCTTCTTTGTTCGCCATGTTGTAGTTTGCAACCCCTACGTCAGCAGCGATAGCATCAACGGTGCCATTGGAGAGTTCCATGAAAGCGCTGTTGTAATCAGCACATTCCAAAAGTTCAGCAAAGGTGGAAGTCAGTTCCGTATTTTCTTCCAAAGCAGTCAGCGCAGAAGAGCCAGCCTGGGTAATGACATATTTCCCTTCCAAATCGGCAAGAGAGGAAATCCCACTGTCTGCACGGACAACCATAATAATGCTATTATCATAGTAAGGATCGCTCCAGGTGTACTCATCTATACGATCCTCGCTCATAGTGAAACCGTTCCAAATGCAGCTAATGTTGCCAGCGGCAAGCTCAGCATCCTTGGCATCCCAAGTAATGGGCTGTGCCACGAATTCCCAACCCAGACGATTGCAAGCTTCAGCAGCCAGGGCCAGGTCAAATCCATCATACTCCCCATTTTCATCAATGAAACCAAAGGGCGGGAATTCCGCATCAAAACCCAGAGTAAAGGTGACCGTTTCATCAGTACCAGCTTCACCGTTTTCTTCCGTCTGCTGATCCTGGACCTGATCACCATCTACTGCTTCTTCCCCACAAGCGGCAAAGGCAAAAATCATTGCCAAAGCCAGCAAAAGAACAAGTAACTTTTTCATGTTGATATGTCCTCCTGAATAATAGATTCCTTGACTGTTGCCATTATACATGACTCTTCTCTAATTTGCAAGCACTTTAGCAAAGTAAATTAATATTCAATTAATGCATTTATTATGCCCATATAAAAAGGAAAAGTGCCCATTGGCGCTTTTCCTTTTTTGCTCCATTCCAGCAAAACATTTGGCTAAAACGTAACCATGTGAGATAAATCTACCTCCTACCTATATAAATATAAGCAGTAGGAGGTAGACGTACTAAATCAATCCAAGAATTCTACGCTGTCATCTTCGCCGATAGCGAGTTTGACATACGTCATAGCATCATTCTCGTAGGTACTATATACCCCCAGAAAAGCGGTATCGGGAGCAAGTTCCGTCTTACTATATGTTGTACCGTTAAAGACAATATCAGGACCGTCAGTCAATACGCCAATGGCCGATTCCGTCTCCACAGTAACACCATCACAGGAGACAAACAACTTAATAAGGTTGTCTTCCAAAGTGGTTTCCTTGGCGACGCCAGAAGTGGCTTCTTGGCAAGTGACAATGGAGTCCTCACCAAAAGTGCATCCACCACCTAAACTAACCATAGCGTGATAGTCGCCCACGATGGTAAGGCCACCGTTAAAAGTGCAGTTATCAAAGTAGATATTACTACGTGCATCATTAGATCCGTCACGTGTACTAGCAGGGTCAACGGTGACGGTGACCATTTCTTCAAAGGTCATATCATTATACCTCGGCGGTTTCGCCAGCTTTCAGCTGATAATCGTACTGCACCTCAGTGCCATCAGTGCCAGGGTCATTGGTGCTTGTATTGGTGCAGGCGCAAAGGGTTAGCAGCATAACAGCTAAAGTGCATCGCTTCCAATGATATATTGCTCGTTTAGTTTATCATCATTCAGCCGTAACTTCAACAACATTTATTTGAAACAGGAACAAGAGAAGCTTTTTCTCCTGCCGCTGAGGGCTTGCCATATCCCTTGCCTTGAAATGCTGGCTCCACAGCGATGTTTTTCAGTTTCAGAATACGGCCCCCCATCGGTCACTACGCATTCCTCTTTGATCCCACCTCTTCCAGCACATACATGTGCCCCTTTTTCAGATAGCCATCAACCATGTTCTCTTGCTCGTGCGCCAATAAATATTGCTTTTTGTTATGGGGAACTTCTCTGATTTGTATCCTTTTCTCCATATTACAACCTCCCCACCATGATGCGATTTATACTACTACACAAATTATGCCGCGGCAATTCCTCGAGAAACAGACAGACAGTTGTCGTGTTTCTATGATATAATATAACCAAACGCAGAAAAGGCGGTGCATCGCATGAAAATGGAACGGCTTATCAGGTAGCGCCCCTACTCTCCACCCCAGAGAAGTAGGTGATTCTAGCGGAGCTGCGGAATTTGGACAGTGTCAGTGGCACCCGCTGCTACACCCAGCTGATGGAGAAGCTGTCTGCTGAGACAGGGGCATTGGTACCCGGTATCGTTCATATGTCCATCCACCTCCCCTCCTGGTACAAGACCCACCTGCCGCTGGCGGCTGGTGGGGAGGATACGGTGTGGACAGCTTCACTGTGGAGCCAGACGGCAGGTTGCGCCTTACCGGAGGATTTTCCCACACAGCCAGCGTGTGCAGTTGGATTTTGACCTTTGGTGAAGAGGCAGAGCTGCTGGAACCCCAAGAATTGCGGGAGCAGTTGGGCGCTCTCGCCAAAACATTGGCCCATCGTTATAAAAGGAGGAATTGACATGGCGTCTCATGGAGATTTTGTGGACTATGTAGCCGAGCAGCTACGGGAGGCTGGATACATCCGTAGCCGGAAAATGTTTGGCGAATACGGCCTTTATTGCGATGGGATATTTTTTGCCGTCATCTGCGACGACCAGTTCTTTGTAAAGATCACCCCAGAGGGAGAAGCCGCGTTCCCCCATCTGCCCAAGGCACCACCCTACGAGGGGGCAAAGGACTCCTTTTTCGTGGAGGATGTGGAAGACCGTGAACTGCTGACCAATTTAGTCCGTATCACCTGTGTAGCGCTGAAAAATAGCCTCCAAAAGAAAAGGAGAAAATGAGTATGCCCTTTGACTACAAAAAAGAATACAAGGAATTCTATCTGCCACCCAAAACGCCAAGTATTATCACTATCCCTGCTATGAATTTTCTAGCGGTACGGGGTAAGGGTAACCCCAATGAAGAAGGCGGCGCGTATAAGCAGGCTATGGGTCTATTGTATACCGTAGCTTTTACCATCAAAATGAGCAAATTAGGAAAGAACCAGATAGATGGATATTTTGACTATGTACTGCCGCCACTGGAAGGGCTATGGTGGCAAGAGGGCATCCAAGGGGTAGACTATACCCGTAAGGAAGATTTTCAGTGGATTTCCCTCATCCGTCAGCCGGAGTTCGTCACCCAAAAGGTCTTCGACTGGGCTATCCGGGAAGCAACCGAAAAGAAGCAGCAGGATTTCTCCACAGTGGAATTTTTTCCCTGGGAGGAGGGGGTATGCGTCCAATGTATGCACATCGGCCCCTACGATGATGAGCCCGCCACGGTAACCGCTATGGAGGAATACGCAAAGGATCAAGGTTATGCGGCAGACTTTGGGGAACACCGGTTCCACCACGAGATTTATCTCAGCGACGTGCGGCGGTGTAAACCAGAGCGACTCAAAACAATCATTCGGCAGCCAATAAGG
>CAKRYM010000061.1 GCA_934427095.1 uncultured Bacillota bacterium
CCATGGAGTAGCATTCGCAGGGCTCAGGAGTGAAGGGCTCAGGAATGATACGGGGATGATGGGATGCGAAGTAATCCTGGAAGCCGTAGTCGCAGATGCGGCGGCAGATATCGTCGGTGGTGACGCCAGTCTTCTTGTAGAGTTCTTCCCAAGACAGACGAGCCTGTTCCAGACGGGGTACACCGTCAGCCAGCGGCATGGTCAAGCCTTCGATGGAATCCAGCATCTTCTTGAGCATCCAGTTGTTGTTCAGGATGGACAGCTCGGACACGTTGGTCAAGCCTTCCTGACCCATAGCGCGGATATAAGCATAGCTGCGGATGATTACGCCGGGGTTGCCGTAGAATTTACGCAGTTTGCCAACGCTTTCGGGATAGTTGTAGTTGAGGAAATACTTCTCGCCGTCGAATTCCACCCGCGGTACGGTCTGGAATTTGGACAGTTCTTTTCTCACGCACTGTACGCCGCCGGCAGGGCCCTGGCAGCCGTGGGGAGAGGAGAAGGACTTGTGCAGGTTGTAGTGGCACATATCGAAGCCAGCTTCTTTTGCACGAGTCAGGCAGAAGACGCCGTTCAGGTTGGCCTGGTCGTAAGAGCAGAGGCCGCCGACGCTGTGAACCAGGTCAACGAACTCGCGGATACGGGGGTTGTACAGACCGGTATCTTCGGGGTTGGTGATCATCAAAGCAGCGGTGTGTTCGTTGACCGCAGCTTTCAGCATTTCGATATCCGGATAACCTTCAGAGTTGGGCATCAGGGTGATGATCTTGTAACCAGCAGTGTGAGCAGCGCCGGGGTTGCCGGGGTGGCTCAGCATGGTGGTGATGACGGTATCACGCTGTTCGCCTTCGCCGTTGGCCGCATGGTAAGCACGGATGGTGGAAACGTTGGCGTAAATGGCCTGGGTGCCGCCGGAAGGCTGCAAGGTTACGGAATCCAAGCCGCTGATTTCCTTCATATATTCAGCGGTGTTGTACATAATTTCCAGCATGCCCTGAACGGTGCTGACAGGCTGATAAGGATGGAGCTCAGTCAGTTTGGGGCTGCGGGCGAAGGTTTCATTGATTTTCGGGCTGTACTTCATGGTGCAGGTGCCCAGACCGATATCAATGTTGTTGTCGGTGCCGATGGTTTCCTGGGACAGACGGGTGTAGTGACGAACCACTTCCATCTGGGAGAGCTCAGGCAGTTTCGGCGCATTTTTTCTGGCGTAGCCAGCGGGAATCAGGGAAGCAACGTCGCATTTGACTGCGGGTTCCACTTCGTCGATTTCAATACCGCGCTGGCCTTTACGGCCCATATCCATAATGATGGGTTCATCCCAACGGGCTTCATGGTATTTTCTGTTAATTCTGATGGCACCCATTATTTGCACCCCCCAACGATTTCTTTCAGCGCAGCAGCCAAAGCGTCAATCTGAGCCTGGCTGGTCTTTTCGGTCACAGCGTACAGAGCGCTCTGGCCAAACTGCGGGAAGTCAGCGCTGATGTCCTTGCCGCCAAAGATTTCATAGCCCAGCAGAGCTTCGTTGATCTGGTCAACGGTCTTGCCGGTGCCGTCGAAGTTGACGACGAATTCCTGGAAGTTGCAGCCACCCAAGAGGTTAGCTTTCACGCCAGGCACTTCGGCCAATTTCTTCATGGCGTAAGCGCATTTCTGCAGGATGCTTTCGCCCATTTCTTTGAAGCCTTCGGGACCCATCAATGCCATGTAAACGCCGGCAGTGATGCAGTACAGACCAGTTTCGGTGCCGAAGTATTCACGAGCTTTTTCACGAGCGCCGTGAGAGTTACGATAATACAGAGCACGGCCCCAGCCGTATTCCCCTTCCTCTTCGGTCTTGCACAGGCCGTAGAGGTAGGTGGGCAGCTGTTCGATGACTTCGGGGTCATTGTCCACAGCGATGAAACCGCCGCAGCCGCCGCCGTACTGCATATGCATGCCCAGGGGCTGAATGTCGCCGCAGACGATGTCCGCGCCGTAGTTAGCGGGAGTTTCGATCACGCCCAGGGAAGCCAGGTCGGGCTGAACAACGGTGAGTGCGCCGGCCTTATGAGCAAAGTCGCAGATTTCCTTAGCATGTTCTTCAAAGAAGCCCAGGTAAGAGGGGTTTTCAAAGAAGACGCAAGCCACTTTGCCGCTGGCCAGTTTGGCTTTCAGGTCTTCCATATCCATTCTACCGGTCTTGTCGCAAGCCTTAACGGGCACCAGCTCGCAAGCCAAGCGGCAGAATTCCTTCATCATGGAGAGGATTTCCGGATTCATGGTGGAGGGGATCAGAACCTGGTTGCGGTCCATTTCGCCCCGAGCTTCAAACACGCGGACGCAGGTACGGACAGAGGAAGCCACTGCCTGGCTGCCGTCGTAGTTGGTGTAGCTGACCTGATCCTTGTCCAGGAGTTCAGCCATCTGAGAAGCGTATTCGAAAATGGCCTGCATTTTACCATGGTCAGTGTAAGTGTCACCGCAGTAACCGGTGAGGAACTCGCCGCGCTGTGCCATTTCATCGCAGACTGCGGGAACGTGATGGTTGTAGCAACCAGCGCCCAGGAAGCAAGCATATTCCTCGCAAGTGATGTTTTTCTTCAGAATATTGTTGACATGCTCTTTGATCGCATTTTCACCAACAATAGGTTCAGGCAAATTCATTTTGCCTTTATAGCGCAGCTCTCCTTTGATACGCTGGCCATACAGATCTTCTACCGCTTTGATGCCCAGGTCATCCATCATTTGTTTTTTGATTTCAGACGCTCTGTTTGGCATATACGGATGTCCAAATTTGTGATCCATTTGATCTCCTTTCTGCATCGTTCGATGAACTGAATTTGGCAGACTTACTCACCGTTATTATCTTAATGGAATCCATAAGGGCAAAGTCAAGTAAAAATTCAGAATATTTTTTTCTTCGATTGATTTCCATGTTTATTCCACTTTGTGATAGAAAATCATCACAGCTACACTGGATATTGTGCCAGGTTCGCTCCTTTTTCCCTTGTCGTGCCCATATCTGGGGAAACGGCAAGAAGAAGATTTTTCCCCTGACAGCAAAATCAGCGGCTTTTTCTTCAAAAAACTTTCCCCTTGTGGTAAGGTTTTGCAGGGATTTCTTTGGGGAGGACGAATCCTCTTTTCAGGGAAAAAGGCAAAATTGTATAATCCTATATAGATATGAACAAATTCTACTTTGCATGAGAGCAGGAGGACGCCCATGAACATTACCACAGATCAGGCGGAAAGGACAGTTTCCCGCCAACACCGGGACGTCTATACCATTGGCCAAATGGCTCAGCTTTGCGACATTACCACCAAACAGCTTAGGCACTATGACGATAAGGAAATCCTTTGTCCAGCGGTAAAGGATGAAAACACCGGCTACCGCTACTATACCTATGAGCAAATTGAGGAAATCCTCCTCATTAAGGAGCTGCGCTATATGGGGGTTTCCCTGAAAACCATTGCCATGCTCTTACATGACCGCAATTTGTCCACCCTCCGGACGGAGCTGGAGCATAATGTGCTGGTAGCCCGGGAGGAAATTCAGGCCGCCCAGCGGAAATATGACCAGACCATCGACGCCTTGCTTCGGGTCACCAAGGCCATTGAGCTGATTTACCGCAGCCACCCCACCTCCTCCTTTGGGGAAAGCATACGGCTTACGGATTTCCCACCCCGCCAGGTGCTGTTCACCCGTTACAACTATTACTGGCATATCGACAAATTGTTTACCCCCCGCCGGGCGGAGCTGTACGCTCTGGCGGACAAGTACAGCCTTACGGTTTGCGGCCCCAATATGGCCATTTTCCACGGGGATTTTTGCTACAAAGACCAGTTCTGCGATGACCCGGCCAAGGAAAGCGGGGATTTGGAAACCTGCTTCGCCGTACAGGAAACCGGCGTCAGCTGCCCCCATGTGCGCACCTTGGGGGGATTCACCGCCGTAACCTCGGTATTCGTGGGCCCCTATTCCCGCATGAAGCCCCAATATGAAGCCATGGAGCTTTGGGCTTTGGAGCATGGCTATGAGCTAAACGGCACATCCTTGGAGGAATATATTTCCGGCGCCACCATGACCAAGGAGGAAGCGGACTTTGTCACCCGCCTTTACCTCCCCTTAAAAGGCAGCCTGATTTAGTTTAGGGAGCAGGGATGCCCCCCTTACGCCTAAGCTCCCCGCCTGTTGCCCATCCATTTGGCAAACACCACAAAAACCACGTCTACCCTAAGGTAGCGTGGTTTTGTGGTTTCCAGAGGAAGTCCAGAATAAAACAGAAAGTCAAAGACAAAACAGGCTTTTCCTGTCTTGCGCGTATGGATAGGGGAAACCCCCTTTTCCCTGCTTATTTGTACCATTCCGGGGCTTTTTTCATTTGGTCGAATTGTTCCCCGTCATGGCCGAACCAAACTTGCGCATGGTATTTTTTTTGCAGGGATTTGATTTTTTGCAAGGATTTGTGGAAAGCCACGGAATCCTCAATCAAGCCGGGCTGAATGCCGTCATAATTGGCCTGACAATACAGGGCGTCGGAAACCAGCAGATAATTGTTTTCCTCTGCTTCTACCAAAAGACCCATGACCCCAGGGGTATGGCCAGGGAGCAAAAGGGCGGTGATCCCTTCGAACAGCTCGCTGTCCTCTTCTACAATATTTACCCGCTGAAAATCCGCCGTGACCTCCCAGCGAATATAAAAGCCGTGTTCTACCGGGTTACGACTAACGCAAACCGCAGTAAAAGCATTATTTAACTCCGCCCGGCTGATGAAAAACTCCGCGGTGTCTTTCACCAGGTGATAATTACCGATATGGTCGTAATGCATATGGGAAACCACCACATAGGCAATATCTTTCGGGCTTAAGCCCAAACGGCCTAATTGCACGGTTAAGTCGTTTTCTTGATTGCCGTGATAAATGTCTGATTCTGCAATATGCTTTGGCGCATAAGTGGGGTTATCCCAGCGGGTACCCAAATCAAAGAGGATATTCCCTGCCATAGGATGCTGAATCAGCACGCAATAGGTAGGGCATTTATGCCAGTGCCTAGGGGCGTTGGGCTCCGCTTCTGTCATATAGGTGTCCATGGCAATGATGAAATTGGAATCCATCAACGTATAGCCGCAATCCAGCACAGACAATTTCATGCCTTTCACATGAGCCATAAAAACCTCCTTCAGCCAAGTTCCTCTGAGAAAAGAAAGGGGCTTGCAGGCGCGGGCGCGGAAAATTTCGCGCCCGCACAGGGACTTACCTGCAATCGCCTTTACCAGAGGAAACCCAAATCCAAGGCATTAATACTCCTGGTCCCCGTCCAAGGTATGCACCACCACCGGCGTCTTTTTCCATTGGACGCAAACCATCCACAGCCACAATACCACACCCACCAAGCAATAGGCGCCCAGACAAATCCAGGAGCCTTCGCTTTGGCCCAAGGTGCAGAAAAAGGCGATGATGATAGAAACGATTAAGGCCATCACCCGGGTGAATTCCCCGCCGGGAATTTTGTAAATCAACCAATTGGGGTGTTTGTGCGCAATGCGCATGGCGGAAATGGTGGTAATGGCATAAGCAATGGCACAGCCAAAGGACATTAGATTGAAAAAGTCCGCCATGACCGTGGACACGTTCAGCATAATCAGGAAGAACACCCCTACCACTAGGCAAAGGACATTGGCCAAAATCGGCTGATGGAAACGGTTCACCTTGGCAAAGGCTTTGGGCAGGAAATTATGTTCACCCATGGCGTAAATCATGCGCACGCAGGAAATCCAGAAGCCCAAAAGGCAAGTGCCGATGGCGCAGATAATGGAAATGACCCCAAAGACCACGGCCCAGAACTGCCAGCCTAAGGTATCGCGGATGAATTTAATGGTCATAAAATCGCCGATTTGGGAAATTTCCGACCAATCGCTAATCCCTGCCAAGCAGAAGAAGAAAAATACATAGCACAAGGTGCAGCTGACCACAGAAAGGATAATGGCTTTGGTGCTGTCCTTAATGGGGAAATTCCCTTCTTCGACGAACATGGGTACGCATTCAAAGCCAAAATACGGCGTAATCAGCAAAGCCATACCGATGAGCCAGGGAGGAATGCCCATAGACGGGGCTAAGCTGGAGGAGAAGAAATTCTCCGTAATATTGCTCCATTCCCAATGACCAGAGCAAAGGAACAAAATCCCTGTGATAATTGTGCCCACAATGGCGATAAACAGCATCCAGGTCTGAATTTTGCCGGCAATCTGAATTTCCAGCAAAGACAGGCAGAAATAGATCACCATACAGACAATGGACAGAATAATTAAAGTCGTCAAGGAGGCGTTCGTGCCTAAGACCAGGTCAAACCAGGACACAATAATCATGCAAGCCGTGGGGGGAACGGCAATCCAGGCTGCCAAAATCAGCCAGGACGAGAAAAAGCCCATATGTTTATTCATGCCCACTGTGTTATATAACAGCTCAGCCCCAGTATGGGGGAACATAGGCGCCAGCTCACAATAAACCAGGGCAATAAATAAAACCGCAATGCCCATCAGTGCAAAAGCAAAAAAGGAGCCGGAGCCGCAATAGCCCACAAAGAATTGATCGTAATAGCCCAAGTAACAGAAAATGGCCCCAGTGGCCATGGCCCAAACATAAAGCCACTTCATGGATCGTTTTAGACCAGTTGGGTGTTCACTCATAGGATTACCTCCGTTTTGATATATTTTTTCTCCTCCCCTTTCCTTTGCCGACGTCCTTCCCCCGCCAAAGACAGGAAGGAAAAGGGGATGAAACTGAAAAAACATAACCAACCAGGTAACTTCCGCCCAAAGAAAAAAGGACCATTCTCCAAGCGTCGGGCCGGGAATCGTTCGTGGAAGTATACCTTGGCGTACGACGTTATATGGTGAAAAAAGCATGAATTTCTGTTGATGATAACTTGAAGCTTACCGGCAGTCTCTTAGCACATCTTTACGAAAAAAGCACGATTTTAATGTATACTTTGCCGGAATTTTCACTATTCTGAAAACTTCGGGAACTTCTTTGCTTTCTCATAAAAGCAAGTGCGGCTGATGCCCGATTTGGACAAAGCCTCTTTCAAGGTAATTTCCTTGGCCCGCCATTGCTGTATGATTTGGGGAAAACTTTTCGGTAAAGGCTTTCCCGGGTTGCCGAAGCGCACCCCTCCCTCCTTTGCCGCGGCAATGCCTTCTGCCTGCCGTTGCCGGATATTCCGCCTCTCCGTCTCCGCAACATAGCTTAGGATTTGTAACACCAGATCGGCAATGAAGGTGCCGGTCAAATCCTTTTCCTTTTGGCGGGTATCCAGCAGCGGCATTTCTCATACCACCAGGTCTGCTCGAAGCTTTTTGGTGACCAAGGGCCATTGCCCCTGGATCTCCTTATCCTTCCCCCTCTTCTTTCGCGCCACGGCTTTCTTTTTGGTTGCAGGGGAACAGGAAATATGATACACTGGCTGTACCAATGAAAACAGGGGGTTATGATGAATAGCGAAAATCTCAAAACCTTTCTGCTTCTTTCCAAATTAAGAAATTTCACCCAAACCGCCGAGGAGCTTTGCGTAGCCCAGTCTACGGTCACCAACCGTATTGCGGAATTAGAACGGGAATTGGGCAAGCCCTTGTTCACCCGGGAGAAAAAACATGTGGACCTGACCAAAGAGGGCAGCATGTTTGTGCATTATGCCAAGCGTATGGTGGAATTGGAAGAGGCTTCTATTCATGAGCTGAACGCCTCCGCCCAATATGAGAATATCCTTCATGTGGGCTCCACCAATACCATTTATGAGCTGGGGGTATACCCTATG
>CAKRYM010000062.1 GCA_934427095.1 uncultured Bacillota bacterium
GGGGTAGCGGATCAGTTGACCTTACAACAAGCCGTTTATCTATTGCCAGAAGTAGGCGGTTCTATCTTGTTGCTAGAAGGGGATTATTGGCTGGATTTAACTGCGGTGACAGCAGATGCCGAAGGGGGGTATTCCCTTCTGCAAGTACCAGGGGGCGCGGTCACCTTACGGGGGGTAGGCAAAAGCACTTGCCTCCATGTGGCAGACAATGTCTTGTCTGCAGAACAGACCGGTCGGATCATCCATTGCACTTGCCAGAGATTGCTCCTGGAAGATCTGGCTGTAGATGGGAATCAAAACATGAACAGCGGCGCTTTGGTCACAGGCATTTCTGTGAGCGAGGACTGTGCCAATGTTTTACTGCAAAAGGTATACGCGGCAAATTGTAGCGCTACGGGGATTTGGTGTCATGGGGGAAAGTCTATCCTTAGAGATTCCTATGTAGAGAATTGTGATACGGGTTACGATATTCAGGGCAGTTGGATGACGGTCATTGGTTTGCAAGCCATGAACAATACCAGCTATGGGATAAAGATCGGCAGTGGTAGTTTAATTTTGAAGCAATGCCGCGCCAATGGCAGTGGAATAGGAATTCGCATGGATAATGTTGTGTATTTCCTGGTAGAAGGTAATATCGTACAAGAGAACACCAGCGGCATACGGGCATATGGTTGCCAGTATGGTTTTTTCGTCAGCAACTGGGTGGGGGATGAGCAATCTTCCTTTGGTACAGGAGAATACACCCTTCATTTATCGACTTGTAAAAATGTGCTTGTTTTGCTGAATTTCTTATGCGGTAAGGCCTTTCTGTATTCTGGCTGCACGAATTGCAAAGAAAAGCTGGACGCAAATGCCAGTTGGAATGTGACATATTAGCCCTTACAAAAATCCGATTACTTAGGAAAGGCCAGGTCGTGAGGACAAAACTGGCAAATACTTATGGTTTTGGAGGAAGGCGTTTCTAGCCTTATGGCTTAGGGCTGTACAGGAACACGACTGGGAAAAGGCTTAGCCCTTTGGGGCAACGGGCTTCGACCAAAAGGATTAGAGGAGGTAAAGCATGGGGGATTTGGATTTGGCTGTTAATCTGCTGGGGCTGGCTGCCGTCTGGGGCAGCCTTCTTTGGCGGGTGGGGGCTTTGGAAAAAAAAGTGGACAAGCATAATCATGTGGTAGAACGATTGTATCAAGTAGAAATACGGGTAGAAGGATGTGAGGACCGGCTGGGCGAGCTGGAAAGCTTACATCCACGGGAATAAAGAAAGGAGCATAGTTATGCTGGGTATTACTTGGGCAGAAGGCGCTTTATTCATCGGCGCCCTGGCCTTTGTCATCACGGTGATTACGGAATTGACCAAGAATCTGGCTTTTTTGGCAAAATTCCCCACGGATTTACAGGTTATCCTGTTGGGCATTGCCGGCGGGGTGATCGCTTTGCTAGCCTGGGGTGAGGAAAATGGGCAACCCCTCTCCTTTTGGCTCATTGGTTCTGGGGTGCTTTTGGGGCTGTTGGCTTCTTTTGTGGCCATGTATGGTTGGGCCACGTTTCGGGATTTGTTGTTGCGTTTCTGCCCAGCTGAGAAGGAGGAAGAAGAATGAATCAGCCGGTAGAATATGAGCAAACCGATGCCCGCTGGGCCAATGTGCTATACACCAGCCGGGGGGATAAAAGTCAGACTAT
Source organism: uncultured Bacillota bacterium (assembly GCA_934427095.1). Classification (GTDB taxonomy): domain Bacteria; phylum Bacillota; class Dehalobacteriia; order UBA4068; family UBA4068; genus RGIG3155. Next base: position 1,681 of record CAKRYM010000062.1, read on the forward strand.
CGGTACCTCCGGTTGCGGCCCCACTTGCGCGGCTATGGTGGTGGCTACATTAAGGCCAAGCCAAAAGGAAACGCCGGTGACTGCCTGTGCTTATGTGGTAGAGAAGGGGTACCGCACCGCCAATGACGGCACAGCCTGGGGCTTTTTTGGGGCATATTTAGGGAGCTTCGGCATTCCTTGCCGTCAGACGGCTTCGGTGACAGAAGCCATTGCTGCATTAAAACAGGGGTATATGGTCATTACCGCGGCTGCCAAGGGGATTTGGACCACTGGAGGCCATTTTATTTTGGCCTGGGGACTAAGCGCAGATGGCAGTAAGGTGTATATTCATGACCCTAACAGCGAAGCATCCCACCGGGAATTAGCCAATATTGCCAATTACCGGCAGGAATGTACCCAGTTTTGGCTGATAGAAGAAAGGTGGGAGGACGAAGTGGAAATTCAAGAATTACTCATCAAGGATTTAGACCGGAAAACGGACATTGCGGTGCAGGCAGTAAATTTGTCTGGCAGCAATTATATCCGATTAAGGGATGTGGAAAAGCTTTGCCCCGTATGGGTGGATTGGGACGGTAGCGCGCCCACCATAAGACAAAATTTTAAGGAATAAGGAGAACAGATGCGATGGGAATCTATAAAGTGAGAAGCAATGGTTCCGCCCCAGAAGGGCTGGATATTGGGGACTTGGTGGTGACCGGCGGCGGCACCTATATGATTACCGGCTTTTATCAAGACGGCAGCTATCAAAGTCAGCCGGTTGATCCTAATCAAACCACCTATAATTATACCGGCCGCTATGACAGCGTGGGGATCAGCAAGGATAATGCCGAGGAATCCTATTATGATTTGCTCAATCAAACCGTAAACAACAGTTATCATAGCGCCTTGGGTGGGCAATCTTCTTCCTCTTCTAGCGGGGGCTCTCTTTCCCAAGCCATAGAAGAGGTGCAGAAGAATAGCATGAGCTTTGCAGATGCCATGGCCTTGGCGGACAAAATTCTTTCCCCACAATATACCGAGGCTTATCGGCAATCGGCGGAAAATGCGGCTCAGCGCTTGGAGCAGGCTGGGCTCTATGATTCGGTATATGGCCAGGCTTTGGCAGCGGAAGCGGAACGGGATGTAACCGATCAGCTAAACGGCGCCATTGGTCAGCTGGCTTTGGAATTAACCAAGGCTTCGGCAGAGGATACCAGAAATATTTTGGAGCTGTTGGTGAAGGAAAACCAGTTTGGCGCGGAATATGACGCGGAACAAAAAACCAACACCCTGAATTATTTGCTGCAAATGTTGAAGCTAAAGGATCAAGGGGCTTAAGGATCAAGAGGCTTTAGGAAAAGGGGCAGGATTTTATGGAGGAAAACACGAATGCTAAACCAACAATCATTTGGGAGGCGTCGTTGTGGGAGAGAAAATCCTGCCCTTCTTTTTGCCCATGTATGGGTGTCCCCATCACTGCATTTTTTGCGATCAGCAGGCCATTAGCGGGGAAGAGGCTTTGCCTAAGGCAGAGGATATCCGTGCTGCGCTGCGTGGCTTAACGTCGGACGGCCAAGGGGAGCTGGCCTATTATGGGGGTAGCTTTACTTGTTTGCCTCGGTCCATGCAGGAAAGTTATTTGGCTTTGGCGCAAGAAGGAATCAAGCAGGGAAAAATTAGCGGTATTCGCATTTCCACCCGGCCGGACGCGGTTTCAAAAGCGGAATGTGAATGGTTACGTGCCCAACAGGTAACCACGGTAGAGCTGGGCATACAAAGCTTTGATTCGCAAGTGTTGCTTGTTTCTGGCCGAGGTTATGGGCAAAAGGAGGCCTTGGCTGGTTGCCGGCAGGTAAAAGCCAGCGGTCTGCGCTTAGGCTTACAGCTCATGACTGGTTTACCCAAAGATAGCCCGGCTAAGGATAGGGCTTCTATGGCCATGGCTTTAGGGGAAAAGCCCAGTTTATTACGGATATATCCCACCTTGGTGCTAAAAGGTACGCCTTTGGCCCAGGCTTGGGAAAAAGGGGAATACCGTGCCCAGACCTTAGCGGAAGCCGTAGCGGTATGCCGGGATATGTTGGCCTTGGCCTTATGCCAAGGGGTAACGGTACAGAGGATGGGGATTAACCCTTCTCCACAGGTGGAAGAAGCCTTGTTAGATGGACCCTATCATCCAGCCTTTGGCGGCTTGGTAAGGGAAGCATTAAAATATGAACAAATTCTTTGGCTGTTGCGGGATTTGCCCAAGGCAGATAGAGGGGAATTACATTTCCCCACAAGGGAGTTGCCCTTGGTCTTTGGGCAGAAACGCCGCTATGCTCTGGCTTTGGGGGAAACTTGGCCCAACTTGGTTTTGGTTCCAGAACCAGAGATGGAAAAAGGTGCCTTGCTTCTCCGCTGGTCAGCAGGGGAAAGAAAAAGCAGGGAAAAGGATTTTTTGACGCAACATAGAGAAAACAGAATAAACGAGCAAGAAAGCCTCGCCTAAAGGCGGGGTTTTCCCTTTTGGCTATGTTTTGTCGCTGGTATATCTCGTCCCTTTGCCGCATAGGATGAAGCAAACAACAGGCAGGAGGCTGGATATGGGCAGCATTAATGATTATGGACGGAGACGTCCCCAATTTCGCACAGGAGAGGGCCATGGCAAAATCTTAGCCAAGCGCTTATTACGGCAATGCGTGGCCGCGGCATTATTCCTTTTTCTGGTGGGTGCAGGCGTTGGGGCAGATAATTTACTGGGCGACGGCGCGCGCTATGTGGTGGCGGGGGTTTCCTCGGAAAGCGAAGGCTGGAGCTGGGATCAGGATACGACGGAGGTTTTGGCGGAAGAAAGCCTGGTTCCTCCGGAGGAAGCGGAGGAGGATACCATGCCGATCTTTACGGCGCCAGCTTCCGGCGTGGTGGTCACGGATTTGGCTGTGGCGGCATCGGGATTTCCCACGGAAGAAGGGATTTTGATCCAAGGTAGCGCCGGACAGAATGTGAAAGCAGCCGCAGATGGTAGTGTAACTTACGTGGGAGAAAGCGAAGACGGGTATTTGATTCAGGTGCAACATAGCGGCGGCTTTTGCAGCGTGTATCAGGGCTTGACGGAGCTTTCAGTCAGCAGTGGGGATGAGGTACTGCTGGGGCAGGTCCTGGGCACTACGGAAAGCGGGGAATTGACCTTTTCTCTGTTAAAGGATGAGGTGGAAGTAGACCCGCTGGAATATTTGTTCCAAGAAACTACGTTATAAAAGCGTCTGATGGGGAAAACTCCTACCTTGGCTAAGCCGGGTGGGAGTTTTTTCGGCAAAAAAGAGAAGTAGCAGGAAATTTCGGATATGCGTTGAAAAAATATTCCTTCATGATGTATAATAAGATGATCGGTCAATGATCGTCTTTCAGAAGAGATCAAAGTATATCAGGACATGATGCAAGGAGGAAGGATAATGGATCCGAAATTTGAAAAGCTGGGCTTTGGTCCTGCGGACATCCTGCTGCCCGCTGAGGCTGACATGGAGAAATGGGCTGTGGTGGCTTGCGACCAGTTCACCTCGCAGCCGGAATATTGGGACAGAGTAGAGAAATTCGTGGGCGACGCCCCCTCTGCTTACCGCCTGATTTTGCCGGAAAGCAAGCTCAACGACCCCAATGTGGACGAGTATATCGCTGAGATCAACCGCAGCATGAATCAGTACATGGAACAGAATATTTTTAAGACCTTAACCGACAGCCTGATTTATGTGGAGAGGGAACAGTCTGACGGCAGCATTCGCCATGGCCTTGTGGGTATGCTGGATTTGGATTGCTATGACTTTACCCCTGGCTCCGGCGCGTTGACCCGTGCTACGGAAGGCACGGTCATTGAACGTATTCCTCCTCGCGCCAGAGTACGCCGGAACGCACCCATTGAGCTTCCTCATGTGATGGTGCTCATCGATAACCCGGAAAAGACCGTCATTGAACCTTTGACCGCTGCCAGCGACAGCATGGAAAAGGTCTATGATTTCGACCTGATGGAAAACGGCGGCCATATCAAAGGCTTTAAGCTCAGCGCAGCCCAGATTGACGCTGTAGCGGACGCTTTGACTGCTTTGACCAGCGACAAAGCCATGCAGGAAAAATACGGCATGAGCGGCATTGCCCCCCTGCTCTTTGCAGTGGGCGACGGCAACCACTCCCTGGCCACGGCCAAAGCCTGCTATGAAGAACAGAAACAGGGCCTTTCTGAAGAAGAATATAAGAAATTACCGGCCCGTTACGCTTTGGTGGAACTGGTGAATAACCATGACGATGCGTTGCAGTTTGAACCCATTCACCGGGTCATGTTCGACGTGGACCCCGAAGCTTTGCTGGCTGCCTTTAAGGAATTCTATCCCAATGCTTATGAAGGCAAAGGGGAAGGCCATTGCTTCGAATATGTTTACGCTGGCCATCAGGGCTTCATTACCGTGCCTGATCCTAAGGTACAGCTTTGCGTCGGCACCGTACAGGCTTTCTTGGACAAATATTTGAAGGAAAACGGCAAGGAATTGGACTATATCCATGGGGATGAAATCACCAGAGAATTGGGGACGAAACCCGGCAATATGGCCATTTTGCTGCCGGCCATGGGGAAAGAGCAGCTCTTTAAGACCGTTATGGCTGATGGCGTTCTGCCCCGGAAAACCTTCTCCATGGGTCATGCCCAGGATAAGCGTTACTATGTGGAAGCGAGAAAGATTCGCAAATAAGCGGATTTCTCCTGCGAAAGCAGAAAAAACCGGCTCGGAAACGAGCCGGTTTTTTTGTTTTGCTTGCACGGATTGCCGTTAAAACTGCTGGATTAAGCTAGCCAAAGGTCCGTGGGGGACAGGGAGGATACGCTGTTTTTTGTTGATTAGGCAATCTTCCGCCAGAAAACTGGGGAGGCCAATGTTCTGGGTGGGTAAAATATCCTCATCCATATCATTGCCAATCATCAGGGCGTCCTTTGCCTCCACACCGATGCGCCCGAGGATTTCTTGGAAATAAGCGGGGTTTGGCTTACAATAGGAGGAATTTTCATAGGTGGAAACATAATCGAAATCCTCTGGTGTTAAGCCCACCCAGCTCAGCCGGGTACGAATCCCGCAAAGAGGGAAAAGTGGATTGGTGGCTAAGACAACCAGCTCCGCTTTTTCCCGGGCAGCTTTTACTGCGGCTTGCGCTAAGGCCGGGTTAGGATCAGTAGACTGGATGGCTGCTTGAAATTCCTGTTCATAAAAGGAATTAAACAGGGGGATGTGTTCATAAACCTGTTCCCCCAGCAGTTGGGAAAAGGTCTGCCAGAAGCGTTCTTCATTGTTTATGGTACCGTCATTTTTGACCATGGCCGCAACCCCTTGCCATAAGGCTTGGATCAGCTGTTCTTTGTCATAGCCAAAGGGAGCCATTTTCTTGGCCAACAGGGAAAGGTAACCTTTGGTAAAGGTTTCCATATCCATAGGGAGCAGGGTGCCGTCTAAATCAAACAGGATTGCTTTTCGCATCATTGCCTCACAGTTGTCGTGGCCCTTGCAGAAATGCCCAGGGCGGTAATGGAATAGAGTCAAGCATAAATCACTTCTACTATACTATATCTTATGGGAAAAAGTATAGACTGGATTAGCCGCAAAACCATTTCTTTGGACTGAAAACTTTTGCATGCGGAAAAAATATCTATTGACAAAAACAAGGGAAATGCGTATAATTTACTATATTCGTAAAGAGGAAAAGGAGTGCGGAACATGTTGTGTGCTGCTGAATTGAGCCAGAATATGATGGTTAAGCTTTCTCGCCGCCTCGCTACCTCTTTGTCCTTTGGGTACTTTTTTGCAGTACGCTATTTTGCGTACTGCTTTTTTGGCTATTTCTTTGGCTATTTCTTTTGGCAGAAACAGTTTATCCCGCAAAGGACGCAGGCTCTGGCAACGCGATAATTCGAGCTTTTTTGCTTTGTCATGAAGAACGGCTTCCTTTACGGGA
>CAKRYM010000063.1 GCA_934427095.1 uncultured Bacillota bacterium
GAATAAACATAAGTAAGATAACCTATTTTTTATAATAAACGAATAAAAAAGACTGAAATCCAAATTTGGATTTCAGTCTTTTTCTATTTACTAGATTTACTAGAATGTTGGGAAAAGTTGTCTACTGCTTCCTTTAAGGCTTCAATCACGGTGAATCGTTGGGTTTCCGAACAGACGGGACCAGTTAAACTCATCGTACCGATGAGGAAATGATTGGGGTCACAAATTGGCACAGCAACGGAATAAATTCCCATGACGATTTCTTCATTTTCCACAGAATATCCTTGGATACGAATGCTTTCTAATTCAGATTGAAGCTGAGGAATCGTTGTAATGGTTTTGCTCGTATATTGTTTCATTTGATTTAGTTCAAAATATTCTTCAATTTGCTCTTTAGTCCAGTAGGATAGGGCTAACTTACCGGAGGCAGAACAATGAAAATCCATACTTTCATCTAAATTTACCATGAAACCGTAATGTTGGGGCATAATCATTTTTAAACCAGTAAGGGTGTTTTCCCGATAGACAAAAAGATTTCCCGTCATGTTAAAGCGGTCCACCAACTCTTGTAAAACAGGCATATATTTTTTCACAATAGACGTAGTATGAATGTCATAGTTGATATGGACTTTTGATAATAAGGCAGAGCCAAGAATATACTTTTTGTTCACAAAGTTTTTGTCTAAATATTTTTTCTGACATAGTGTATAAATCAAACCATATGCAGTATTTTTGTTTAGATTAAGTGAAGTGTAGATCTGATGCAGGGTTAATTCCTGTTGCTGTTCGGAAAACAGATCTAAAATATCCAGAGCTCGTTCTACAGATTGCACAGTTCTTTTGCGAGGTGTTTTTGGGGTAGTCATTTGCTCGTTTTGGGGTTGCCATTGATAAAGTGGGATTTTATGAATGACAACTTCTAGCGCTCCTTTTCTTTTTATTAACACATGGTGTGTTATTTATCTCATGTACAGATAGCTTCCTGCGTAAAGACACTTATTTGGTTACTTTTGCAGTGGTAACACGGTTATTATATCATACAAAATATTTTTATCAATCAAAATCAAGAAATAGAAAAGTATTGAATAAAATGTTTCTCCATAGCACTAAGAGGACGCAAAATTTCAAAGCGTCCTCTTAGGGGCTGTATCGTCCCGTTGGGAAAGAGAGAAAATAAATTTACCCAAATTCTGTCTGAAGCGTGATTGGCTCAGATGAGATTAGTTTCATGATAATACAAGTTGGGAAAATTGTAAATATTGCTTTATGGTGATGATTGGAATGAACAAAGCCATAACAGGAAAAATTGCGTAGTTTTTTCTCGTAAGTACTATGGCTAAATATTCAAAGCAGTTTGCTTTTTTACACTATTCTTGTTTTTTTATAAAAAAGGGATTACAATAAAAAGAAATAAAAAAATAGGGGGAATAGATGTGAAGCAAAAAATAAGCGGGATGACAAAGGTCTATTTGGCCAGGTTAGTGGGGCGTATCCTGATCTTTTTGACGGTATTGTATATCTATTTTTTTGATCGTAGTATGCTGACCAATATTGTAGAATACCGATTTTTTTCTTATTTTTCCCCCTTACATGTGATCTGGATCATCCTAATGTTGGGTATGATTATTCATCTTTTACCCAAAACCATTATCTCTATGAGTGGCAAAAAAAGTAGAGAATATACTTACACATTACCCAAATATGGGTATGATCGCAAAGAACTATTAGAATATGTTCAAGCCATGAATATTCGTGCTTGGAAGGTAGCTCTGCTTTGGATTAGCTTTAATGCTATTTTTGGTATCCTGTATTTATGCCAAGTGATTGGCGATGCTGAGCTAATTCTTTTGACCTTTTTCTATTTCACATGCGATTTGATTTGCATGATGATTTTTTGCCCTTTTCAGAAATATATCATGGGGAATCGTTGCTGTGTAAATTGTCGTATTTTTGATTGGGGGCATATGATGATGTATACTCCCATGGTCTTCATTCGTAGCTTTTTTAGCTGGAGCTTGTTCTTTACGGCATTGGTCATTATGATTAGCTGGGAAATTCTTTATGCAAAGCACCCCGAACGGTTTTGGCGTGGATCCAATGCGACCATACGCTGTGAGAATTGCAAAGATAAACTTTGTTTTATTAAAAAACCCTTGGTCACAGAGATTGACCGGATTACCTCGCGTATGCCGCAACCAGTAAAAACGCTGGCTAAAAATGCTGAGGAGCTAGATAAGCATTAGTTTGTTGAAAATAAAAAGCCGCCATGAGGCGGCTTTTTATTATTTGGTTACGAAAAACCATTGCGGGTGTTGTGAAAAAATTACTAGGAGCAGGCAATTAGGCTTGTGTAATCTGTTTAATGGCATTGATGGCAAAATCAATTTCTGCTTCTGTGGTGGCATAGCCAATAGAAAAACGTACCGTACCTTGGGGGAACGTATTTAACGTTTTGTGTGCGTTTGGTGCGCAATGTAAGCCGCACCGGGTGCAGATGCCAAAGTCTTGTTCCAAGGCAAAGGCCGCATCGGCGTTATCCATTTTCAGAAAGTCTAAGGAGATGACTCCCACGCGGTCCGCATCTGTCTGGGGGCCGGCGATACGTACAGGTAATTCTTCCATTCCGGCTAAAAAACGTTTGGCAAGATGACGTTCCTTATGGTCAAGAACGTCAATCCCGGTTTGTTCAATAAATTCCAACGCAGCATGGAGCCCAAAAATACCAGGCAAGTTCATGGTGCCCGATTCAAACCGGTCTGGAAGCATATCCGGCTGGATTTCACTGTCGGAGGCGCTGCCTGTGCCGCCGGTAACCAATGGAGTAAGCTGCTTTGCAAAATCATCCCGCAGTAAGACGGCGCCAATACCTTGAGGCCCCAAAAGTCCTTTATGGCCGGGGACACTTAAAGCAGCTAAATGAAGCTTTTCAAAATCGATAGGATAATGTCCGGCTGTTTGTGCGGCGTCTACAGCCAAAAAGATTCCTTTTTGGTGACAGATATCTGCTACTTGCTGTAAAGGGAAAAGCGTACCGCTAACATTTGAAGCATGGCTGACCATGACGAGTTTGGTGTTTTCTTGGAACAAAGGCAAGATGTCTTGTGGGTTCGTGATCCCATTTTTATCAGCAGGTATGCGCGAAAAGGTTACTCCTTGTTGTGTTAAATCCATCAATGGCCGCATTACCGCATTATGTTCCATGCTGCTGACGATGACATGATCACCTCTGCGTAAGCTACCGCGAAGTAGCATATTTAGGCCAAAGGTCATACCAGGGGTAAAGATCACATGGTTGATATCTTCCGTAAAGTGAAAAAGTTTGGCTAATTTTTCCCGTGTTTCTAAGACAATCATAGCTGCATCGGCTGCTTGTTGATAGCTGCCTCGGCTGATATTGGCGCCAACTTCATCAATATACCGGCAAACAGCGGCACTGACCCCAGGCGCTTTAGGGAAAGAGGTGGCGCCGTTATCTAAATAAATTGGTTTTTGCATAGAACATACCTCCGAAATAAGGGGAATATGGTTTTCCTTGCTTTATCCATGGCAAAAGGCTAAATCGTTACCGCCTTTTCTTTTCAGAAATCCTAAAGTAGACCGTAAAGCAAAAGAAAAACCAAGAATCGACGATTGCATATATATTTCATTTTTCTTCATTTTTGTTCATTTGTGAAATTGTTTTCCTCAATTAGGTAAGTTTTATTTATTGAATTTCCCTATAAGTTATGCTATACTTAGCTCCAGGAGGGATATTATGGATTTGCGCCAGCTGGAAATATTTGTTTGCGTAGCAGATACCGGTAGTTTTAGCCGGACTGCGGAAAAGCTATTCATTACACAGCCGACGGTTAGTGCGCATATCCGCCAGCTGGAAACGGAATTGGGTGTGGAACTCTTTCTACGCAATACCCGGAGTCTGCATATTTCCGAGGCTGGTCGCTGCCTGTACCCTTATGCCTTGACGATGCTTGATTTACGTACGCGCGCCCAGAGGGAATTGGCTGACTTGGCAGAAGGCCGGAAAATTATTCGCATTGGGGCGTCTACCATTCCATCTGCGTATATTTTACCGGAGCTCATTGCGAATTATCAAGCAGAACATTTGGATCTTTATTTTGAAATTGTTAAGTCTGATAGCCAGACTGTGGTTTCTAAGGTAAGTCGCGGGGAGATCGACTTAGGGTTAGTCGGTACCAAAATTGAATGCGAAAAATGCATTTACCTCCCATTTTGTAGCGATGATTTGGTGGTGGCTACGCCAAGGGATGCATATTACGAAACGCTTTATCAAAATGGGGCGGGTTTGGTACGTTTAGCGCAAGAACCGATTTTGCTACGGGAGAGGACTTCTGGCACTAGAAGAGAAACCGAACGTATTCTCCGGGAAGTTGGCGTGGGCATTGAGTCTTTGAAGGTTGCCGCAGTCTTTAATGATGACGAATCCATTCGTAACAGCATCATTCGGGGAATGGGCATTTCCATTATCTCTTATTTAGCAGTGGAAGATTTGGCGGCAGAAAAGAAATTGTTAATTTTCCCTATTCGGGAAGCAAATGCCAAGCGTCAGATGTATATTATCCGCCGTAGCGACATGCCTGTTTCCAATGATGTGGAACAATTTTTAAAAACCATTCGTGAAAATATGCCCTCCTGTTGATATGGGGTTAAGGAAATAGACAAAACAGAAAATTTGGAGGCTGCAATATGCTGTTGGCCGTTGATTGTGGGAACACCAATATCGTTTTAGGTGTTTTTGCAGAGAAAGAATTAATCGGAGACTGGCGCATCGCCACGGACCGCGTGAAAACATCCGATGAATATATGACCATTATCAATGCTTTGCTGGGGGAGAAAAACATCCGTTTTAGCGACTTAGATGGCATGATTGTTGGTTCTGTGGTTCCCTCGGTAACCCTTGCTTTTCATAAATTTGCCAAGAAGTACTTGGCTTGTCCAGCCTATTTTGTGGATCACACGACCCCAACAGGGTTAAAAATTTTGATGGATAACCCCATGGAGGTGGGGGCAGATCGGATTATCAATTCTGTGGCTGCCCATAAAAAATATGGGGGTGATCTGATTATTATTGATCTGGGCACAGCTACGACTTTTGATTGCGTGACGGCAGCGGGAGAATATATTGGTGGCGCTATTTGCCCTGGTATGGAAACTTCTCAGCAAGCTTTGTTTAGCCGTGCGGCAAAGTTAGCCAGTATTGATTTGTATTGCCCGCCCAGCTTTATTGGCCGAAATACAGCGGACGCCATGCGTTCTGGTATTTTATGGGGATATGGCGGGATGATGGATGCCCTTGTCCACCATATGCGCGAGGAATGGAGCCCACAAGCAAAGGTTATTGCTACTGGTGGCTTGGCTTCTTTTGTTAAACTTTTTACCACGACCATTGATATTGTGGACGTGCCCCTAACCCTAGACGGGTTACAATTGATTTGGGAGATCGTAAAACCCAGTCTGTGAGGTGGAACTATGCTGGCCAAAATGAATAGCTGTGCCTTGAGTGGCATGACCGGTTATCGTATCCAAGTGGAAGTGGATGTTGGGCCAGGCTTGTCTGCCTTTGATATTGTAGGCTTACCTGATGCTTCAGTAAAAGAAAGCCGGGAACGTGTGCGTGCTGCCATTAAAAATTCCGGCTATGATTTTCCCATGCGCCGGATAACAGTGAACTTGGCGCCGGCAGATATTCGGAAAGAAGGTCCTTTGTTGGATCTTCCTATTGCTGTGGCCATTTTGGCGGCAACAGAGCAAATCAAGGATACGCCATTGGGCAAGAACGCTGTACTGGTGGGGGAATTATCTTTAGATGGAACCGTTAGGCCAGTAAACGGTGTCTTGGCAATGACCCATGCGATGGCCAAGGATAAAGAGATTTCTGCCATTATTGTACCAAAGGAAAATGCTGAGGAAGCGGCGATTATCCCTGACCACCAGGTGATTCCAGCCTTATCCTTACGGCAAATCGCGGAGATTTTAAACGGAGAAAGGGAGTATACGCCAGCTTATTTGGATGCAGCTGCACTTTTCCAGGCTAATCAGACAGAAAACCCGTTGGATATGGCGGATGTTAAAGGGCAATCTGGCGCTAAACGCGCCTTGGAAATTGCTGCAGCAGGTGGGCATAATTTGCTGATGATTGGTCCGCCAGGTAGCGGTAAAACGATGCTAGCCAAGCGATTACCCACCATTATGCCACAGCTCACCTTGGAAGAAAGCATTGAGGTTACTGAGGTGTTCAGTGTGGCTGGATTATTGCCCCGCGGACAAGCCTTGCTTACGCAAAGACCGTTTCGTTCGCCTCATCATCTTTCTTCAGCCGTCAGTATTATTGGAGGTGGGGCCAATCCTCGTCCGGGGGAAATTTCCCTTGCTCATCATGGCGTACTCTTTTTGGATGAATTCCCCGAATTTCATCGGGATGTCTTGGAGGCTTTACGGCAGCCTTTAGAAGACCAACAAGTGGTGATTGCCAGAGCTAATGGCCGCGTGCAATTCCCTGCGGATTTTCAACTAATTGCCGCTATGAACCCTTGTCCTTGCGGATTTTGGGGGGATGGTTTGCGGCCTTGTACGTGTACGCCTTATGCCAGAGCTCATTATCAGCGGAAATTATCTGGGCCGTTGATGGACCGGATTGATTTGCATGTTCAGGTTCCCCGGGTGGAATATCAGCAAATTTCGGCGGGATCTGGCACGGAAGAAACCTCAGCGCAGATTCTAAGCCGCGTTATGGCAGCGAGGGAAATCCAGTTGCACCGTTTATCCGATCGAGGAATTTATACTAATGCAAGAATGGGCAGGCGGGAAATAGAAGACTTTTGCCAGCCCGATGCAGCTGGCGAGCTTTTACTGAAGCAAGCCTTTGAACGGTTAGGCATGAGTGGGCGTAGTCATGATCGTGTGCTGAAGTTAGCACGTACCATTGCGGATTTGGCGGGTTCGGCGCAAATCGGTATGGCACATATTGCAGAAGCAATTCAGTATCGTAGCTTGGATCGCGAAGAGTAATTTAGTTTCGGGATTATCCCATATCGCCTTTTTAGGATGGGAAAAAGGTGATATGGGATCATGATTGTTTATGACAAAGAAAGGTGTGTTCCCTTGGCGGATAAATTTCCTTATTCCATTATTGCCGCACCCTTGGCGGGTATCAGTGTGCGGGCTTATCGGGAAATCGTGCGAAAATACGGCGCAGATTTGGCTTATGGAGAAATGGTTAGCTGTCGGGCGATTGGTTATGGCAATGTGAAATCCTTTGAATTGCTGGACATTGAGGGGGAAGAACACCCCCGTATGGTACAGCTGTGTGGTTGTGAGGAGGCTTTTGTTCGGCGTGGGGCTGAATTAGCGGTTTCTTTGGGTGCCGATATGCTGGATTTGAATATGGGTTGTCCGGTACCAAAAGTAGCAATCAAATCACAAGCAGGATCCGGTCTTCTTAAAGAACCAAAAAGAATTTATGATATAGTATCATCAGTAGTAAAAAATGTATGCACACCAGTAACTGTTAAAATACGCGCTGGATGGGATAATGAAACAATTAACTGTATAGAAGTTGCAAAAATCATTGAAAAAGCCGGAGCTAGTGCAATAGCCTTGCAC
>CAKRYM010000064.1 GCA_934427095.1 uncultured Bacillota bacterium
TCCCTATGTTTTGGAATGCGGCGTCTCCCCTGCCCCGGATGAAACTCGCGGCCAAGTGGTCAAAGCCAGCATTGTGCTGACCAAAGGTACCGAACCTTCGGAAGAACTGAAAAAAGAAATTCAGGAATACGTCAAACAACGCACCGCGCCTTATAAATATCCCCGGATTGTAGTATTTAGAGACGAGTTGCCCAAAACCATCAGCGGAAAAATTCAGAGAAACAAACTGTAAACACTACTTGACACTGGACCAACGCAGTGCTATAATAAAAAAAATTTCATAAGATGAAAAGCGATGATGAAGAGGATCGGAAACAAGAAGTTTCAGAGAGCCGGCGGTTGGTGAAAGTCGGTAACAGGCGGTTTCCAATGATTTGTCACTTCTGAGCTGGAGCGAAGAAAGCACTTTGGTGTAAGTAGAGCCTCCCGTGAAACTGCGTTAAGGCGATGAACTTGTTAGAGTTCTTGAGTGGCGCTAGCGATGTTGGCGCAATTTGAGTGGTACCGCGGGTCTATTCTGACTCGTCTCAAAGCAAAACTTTGAGACGAGTCTTTTTATTTTACAAGCTGTGCAAATCGATTGTAATCAGTATTTTACCATTTACTTTATGGATTGGACGGAATCAGGAGGAAAAAGCATGCAGAGTACAGCATTGGATTACAAATTGCAAGAAATGGCCGGACGAATCCGTGAAATGCGGGAAATCGCCCATTATACACAAGAAGAAATGGCGGCCAAAACAGGCGTTAGCTTAGAAGAGTATCAGCAATGTGAAGCTGGACGCTCAGATTTGAACTTTGCGTTTATTTATCGTTGCGCCCAGGCGTTAAGTGTTGATGTTACGGACATTATTTCTGGCGCTAGCCCCAAACTGAGTAGCTTTTCCGTAACCAGGGCGGGCAAAGGGCAACGGATTGAACGGGCACACGGCATGCTCTACTATAACTTAGCGCCTTATTTTAAAAATAGATTGGCTGAACCTTTGCTGGTAACTGCAACTGCACGGGACGAAAATCAATATAATGATATCGAACTCACTTCGCATCCTGGACAAGAATGCGATATCGTGATCAAAGGTAAGCTAAAAGTTCAAGTTGGCGAACACAGTGAAATCTTAAATGAAGGCGATACGATCTTTTATGATAGCTCTACCCCACATGGAATGATTGCCATTGGTGGGCAAGATTGCCAATTTTACGCCATCGTCCTAAACCCCACTGGACTTCCGGCTAAACAAGATTTGGAAGAGCAAGATACCGCGGCAACGGATGATCGTCCCACTCCACGCCCTGTTACCACAGAAGGCCATCATTTGTATGAAAAATTTGTCGTTCCCCAGGAAACTCTCGATGGTAGATTAGTGTCCATCCGTTTCCAAAATACGGACAAATTCAACTTCGCTTTTGATATTGTAGACGAAATGGCACGGCTTACCCCAGATAAATTGGCAATGCTGCATGTGGATAAGCATCACCAATCCCGCCGGTTTACCTTTGAAGATATTAGCCGGCATTCTTCTCGCGCTGCTAATTATTTCAAATCCCTGGGAATTAAAAAGGGCGACCGTGTTATTCTGGTGCTGAAGCGGCATTGGCAGTTCTGGGTGGCAATGATCGCCCTCAATAAACTGGGCGCTATTGCTATCCCCGCTTCTAATCAGCTACTGGAACACGATTATGAATACCGTTTTGAGGCTGCTGGCGTTTCTGCGATCATCAATACCGCAGACGACAATGTGCCTGATCACGTGGATGCCGCAGCAGAAAAATACGGCAAGCCCATCCTGAAAATCCTTGTGAATGGGACCAGAGAGGGTTGGCATGATTTTAATACGGAATATCCCATGTATCGCAGCACATTTGTCCGGCCTACCGGGGAGGAAGAGGCCTGCGGCGATGATTTGATGTTAATGTATTTCACCTCTGGTACAACCGGTTATCCCAAGATTGCCGCTCACTGCCATAAGTACCCCCTGGGGCATTTCGTTACCGCCAAATATTGGCATTGCGTTGACCCCAATGGGCTGCATCTCACTATCTCTGATACTGGCTGGGCAAAAGCGATGTGGGGTAAGCTTTATGGTCAATGGTTGGCAGAAGGCGCCGTGTTTGTCTACGACTTTGATCGCTTCCATGCAGACGATATTCTGCCTATGTTCAAAGAATACCAAATCACTACTTTCTGCGCTCCGCCCACCATGTATCGTTTCATGATTAAGGAAGACTTGTCCAAATATGATTTAAGCTCCATTAAGCATGCAACCATTGCTGGCGAAGCGCTCAACCCTGAAGTCCTTCATCAATTTAAGAAAGCAACTGGCCTGACCATTATGGAAGGCTTTGGCCAATCGGAATCCACGGTCATGATTGCTAACCTTTATGGCATGAAGGCAAAGGCTGGCTCCATGGGTAAACCTGTCCCGTCCTATCATATCGATATTTTAGACCCAGATGGAAACCCAGTAAAAGAAGGCCAAACCGGCGAAATCTGCGTTAACGTAGAAGACGGTATCCCCTGCGGCCTCTTCCAGTATTATTATAATGATGAAGAAAAAACCAAAGAAGCCTGGCATGGCGGTTGGTATCATACCGGCGACACTGCCTGGAAAGACGAAGAAGGGTATTACTGGTATGTAGGCCGCGTAGATGACTTGATCAAGAGCTCTGGCTACCGTATTGGGCCCTTTGAAATTGAAAGCGTCATTATGGAACTTCCCTATGTCTTGGAATGCGGCGTCTCCCCTGCCCCGGATGAAATTCGCGGCCAGGTGGTCAAAGCCAGCATTGTGTTAACCAAGGGAACAGAGCCTACAGAAAACCTGAAAAAACAAATTCAGGACTATGTAAAACAGCGCACCGCTCCGTATAAATACCCCCGCATCGTGGTATTCAGAGAAGAATTACCAAAAACCACCAGCGGCAAAATTATTCGCAATCAGCTGTAACCTTTTCGCCATAAAAAAGAACCGGTATAAACCGGTTCTTTTTTTACATGATTTTCTCGTAAACACATCAATAGCGTAACAGATTTACCTGCTAGGCTATTGATTAAAAGGCAAAAGGAAATTGGTTAAAACTTGATTATGCCAAAATCCCCAAATGCTCTAACAGAATTTTTATCCCTAAGAGCACTAAAATCAGGCCGCCAGCAAACTCAGCTTTTGCTTTGTAACGTATGCCAAAAACATTCCCTACTTTTACGCCCACCATCGATAAGACAAAAGTAGTGCAGCCAATCAGCGCAATGGCGAACCAGATATTTACCTGCAAAAAGGCAAATGTAATGCCAATGGCTAAAGCATCAATGCTGGTAGCAATCGCTAAGATCAGCATGACGCGAAAAGCTAAAGAAGCACTTTCCTGTTCTTCCTCCTTTTTGGACAAGGATTCCCGAATCATATTACCGCCAATCAATAGCAGCAAAAGGAAAGCTACCCAATGATCCACGGAAACAATTTCTTCTCGGAATTGCTCGCCCAGAAAATAGCCGATGAGCGGCATCAATGCCTGAAACCCACCGAACCATAATCCGACTACAACAGCTTTGCTAATTTGAATGCGGGGCATAGCTAATCCCTTACAAACAGAAACAGCAAAGGCATCCATAGAAAGACTGATTGCAATTAAGAACAGCTCAATATAACCCATGGGCAAATTATCCTTTTATGGCCACTGATTTTCTTTTCCTATTCTCCATACAGAACGGGCATAAAGGGCATCCATTCTTCTTCAGCTTATGCCCAAAAACGGTTTGCAGTGCAGAACACAAACCCATCGTGCTATTTTATGGCCTTATCTGCCTTAGAAATACCACCAGGAGAAGCAGATGATCGCCGGAAATATCCCAAATACATTAACATCGCAGCCATTGTCCAGAAATATGCTGTCATATAAGGCTCTTCAAAAATATTTTCAAACATGCAGTGCACCAGCACGCCAAGCATACCCGCCAACAACCCTACAGCCAAAATACGCTTATTGTCGATCCCGCGTACCAAAGGATCCCCCGGTAAATCGTGAAACGGCTTATCGCTACGTAGAATGGCTCGGAAGCCAAAGAACACTAAGGCCCCCAATAACAACAAGAAAAACAATAGCCCCAGATATCCCATTTCTACCATGGTTTTTAGATAATAATTATCCATATAGTAATATCCGGTAATATATTCCGTAACATCAAGCACCTGGTTCTGCATGGCAACAGCACCGCCATACCGACCTAACCCAAAGCCTAACCAGGGATCGCCCAAAGAAAGGAGGTAGCGGCCCAATTCCCAGCGCATGGCACGACCGCCTGCAGCAGAAGCCACAGCATACTCCTCTGTCATCAGGAAAGTCAGGCGACTGGTAATGGAAGGAACAAAAATCAATACTGCGGCCATCCCAGCCCCCATCAATGCAATCAGACGGCCATCAACAAAGAGGGCAAAAAAGACTACAGTCAAAATCATACCCAGCCAAGCCCCACGGCTGAACGTAAACAGTAAGGTCATAAAGCAGCAGCAAGTCATGACAAAGCAAGCTACCTTAACCCAAGTCCGCCGGCAATAATAAATCCCCGCAGCCCATAAAGGCGCCATCAGCACCACCATTGATCCCAAAATATTGGGACTTCCGGTAATGGAGAATACCCTGGTACGTACAGCAGATTCTGTTGACGTTGTCCAGGAATCAGGGATTTCTACGGCAATTACATATTGATAAATGCCATGGAAAACTAAGATAGCAATGACCGCCGCGAAAGTAACATAAAGAATTTTAAAATCCTTATCTTCTTCAATTAGACGTACTGCTAAAAAGAACCAAAGGGTATATTCCACCACAATCCGATAGCCAGCAAAAGCTACGCTAAGATCCAGCGAAACCAGAGACATTAGCAAAAAGCCGACCGCCCAAAAGAGCAAAAGCCAAGCGTCAACCGGCGTTTCCCTGTTTAAAGCATTGGTCTGCTTTAAAGCACGCCGCCAAAGAACAAAACCAAAGCCCAGAAGAATAAACGCTTCTTCCCAAACAGAAGAAAGCAAGCCCAGGTTCAACGTATCACGGACAATAAACTCAATAGGAAGATATAGCCCTAAAGCCACAAGGAGCCATTGCCGCAATGAAAGCCGGCTAATCAACCGCAAAATAGCACTATATTGGCAAAGCCAGTGCCAAAACCGGCTAATCCCAAGAAAAACCTTCCGCAGGAGACTATTTTCCAACCAACAACCTATTTTTTCCACAATGCGGCGTAACCAATGCATGAATCTAGCATAGCAGGTCTGCTGCACATGACAAGGTCCGTCCCCCAGCCAAAGCCAAATTTTCCGCACAGTGGAACTAGCGTATTGTTTTTTCAACCATTGTCCCAGGCCATAAAACCATCCTTGTCGCCACCAACAAACAATTGTTTGGCAGAAGATGGCTAGCCAAGAAAAAACACGGCTGTTACGAATCGCTTCCAACATATTAGTCATCAATCTCCACGTAATAAATGATGCCATCACATTCAAAAGTGCGGGTTTTCACGTTGTAAGCCCGACCCACGCGAATTTCCTGCGAACCAATGGTAGGAGTCAAGGTTCCTCGTGCAACCGTGGTTTTAATCTCAAACCAAATGGTTTGTTCCTCTGGATCTGTAGCCCGAACCAATTGGCCATCCGCAGATTCCACGGACATCACATAATCCTCGAACCAGACATCGGAAATATAGGCACTGGTATTATCGCCATTTGCCACCAAATATTCCCCCACCAAATCCTGTCGTTTAACCTCTTCGACCAGACTGGGGTTAGATCCAGCAATAGCCACTCTAGCAGTTAGTTCCACTTGAGGATTCACTGCATCTGCTACATCATCCCCGAGTAATTGATAGGCAATGGCCCCCACAACAGCAATAACAGCCACTAAGACCACCAAATCAACCACATTAATCAATCCAAACAGTTTACCTTTTTCATTGATGATTTTCATGTTGTTTTCCTTATCCTTCCTGATTCAAAATTGTTTCCATTTCTTTTACGCGGTTATCCCAGCTGGCTGCTTTGCCTGCTGCCAGCCTTTTTTCCCGTAAGGCATCGTTATGCTCCACTGCCGCCGCCTTGCAACAACGAACGAACTCCTCCGGGCTATTGGCAATAGCGACAATATCGGCATAATCCTTTACCTGTAACGGTTCTGGCGTGGTAACAACCGGCTTACCTGTGGCCAAATATTCGTAAAACTTCAGTGGACTCACATCCCGGGAAAGCCGCCCCGGGGCGAAAACATTAAGGCATACCCGGAATTGCCGCATAATGGCGGGAAGCTCTTCCTGCTTCTTCAGTCCCAACAACTTAATATTAGGCCTTTTCTCCAGTTCGGAAATATCCACCCCTGGCATAATGCGCCCAATCATCCAAATTTCATCCTCTGGACAAGCATCAGCCAAGGCCAAAAGATAATCATAAGCAATGCAATCTTGTAACATACCTACAAAGCCATAGATTACCTTTTGTCCAGGATCTGGTTCCCCATCTGCCTGAGAAAACAGCTCATAAGCTGCCCCGTTAGGAATTAGCCAAGTGTTAGGATTTTCTTTGGACAGGGTTTCATAAAGGCCTAAGGCTGTACAAAAGACGATATCCGCCTGTGTAGCCAAATCCTTTTCCATGGCATCCACTATCACAGGGTTTAAGGTCCCTGTGTAAGCCGAATGCTTGTCCACGCAGTCATATACCAGCTGATCATGAGGAATATGAGCAATGATATCCGCCGCTGTTGGATTATAGCACCAAAGCAACGGGTCGCTAAACCCATGAGCCTTCATTTTTTTGCGGACAAAAGCAGCTTGCCGTTTCTGGTTTAGCCGGTTAATCCAGCGAAATCTGGTACCAAAAGGCAAAATAGGCGGTAAAGCGTAAACCGTGATGTTTTCCTTTGCCTTTTGGCCTGGTTTTTTCCAGGCAGTCAATCTTTCTTTTGCTTTTTTATCCTTTAGTGGAGCAAGCCAAGTTACCGGCGGATCAAAATAGAGGACCTCCGCATCATGCAACCGGTTCATGACATTTTGTTTTCGCGTAGGAAAAGGATAATAGTTTGACGTCGATAAACAAACAACTTTTCTCATAACAGCCTCAGTTCAACAGCTTACGCCGTATGCTTAATCATCCAGCAAATTTCTGGCATAATCCGTATTTACCCGCTCACCTGCCCGTAAAATTTCCCGTGCTTGTTCTGCCCGTGGGAAACCTGCTGCGGCCAGTCGGTCAATCTCAGCGATTAGCCATTCTTCCGTCAAATCTTCAATGCGGCAATCTGCATCAGAGTGAATATCTCGGAAAAAGCTTTCCACCTTAATATCATAAGAAACCCCGATCACCGGTGCACCACCGCTGGTAGCAAAGATCAAGCTATGCAGCCGCATACCGACCACGGTTTCCATAGAACCAAGTAAGGCAATGAGCTCCTCTGCCCGGTACCGTTCTTGACAACAAAAATACGGAATATCCAATAGCTCGGTTACTCGTTCTGCCGCCCGAATATCCCGGGGCAGCTCAATCGGCACAAAAACAGGAATCAAGCCGTATTGCGTATAGGCATGTTTAGCCGCTGCCGCAAAATATTCCGGATGGGTAAAGGTAGTCCAGT
>CAKRYM010000065.1 GCA_934427095.1 uncultured Bacillota bacterium
GCTCTTGCGCAAGGAGGATAAAGACCAGTGCAATATGTGATCTCTTTCCTGGAGGGTATCCTCACCTTCATTTCCCCTTGTCTGTTGCCTATGCTCCCCATTTATATTTCCTATTTTGCTGGAGGTGGGGAGCGCAGCGCCAAGAAAACCTTAAATAGCGCCATTGGCTTTGTTTTGGGGTTCACCTTGGTATTTATGGTCATGGGCGGCTTAGCCGGCACAGTCGGGAGCTTCTTAAAAGGGCATCAGCAGGCGGTTAACCTTGTTTCCGGCATCGTGGTGATCTTTTTCGGCTTATATTTTCTGGGCCTCATTAAGATTAACCTGTTCAAAGGGAGTAATCAGCAAATAGAAACCAAAAACATGGGATTCTTTTCCACCTTGCTCTTTGGCATTGTCTTTTCTTTGGGCTGGACCCCTTGTGTGGGCGCTTTTTTGGGCTCTGCCTTAATGCTTGCCTCTCAACAAGGCCATGTACTCCTAGGTATGCTGATGCTCCTGGCTTATTCCCTAGGGTTAGGCTTACCCTTTTTGCTCAGCGCCCTTTTGATCGACTATCTCAAGTCTGCCTTTGACTGGGTGAAACGGCATTACCGTATCATCAATCTCATCAGCGGTATTTTCCTCATCCTCATTGGCGTACTCATGGCCACCAATGTTTTGGGGCGGTTGTTAAGTCTACTTAGCTAAGGAGCGATAACCATGCAAAAAAAGAAAATTCTCCTCATTATCCTTCTGGCTTTTGTGCTCTTGCTTATCGGCGCCTATGTGCTGTACCAGCAATTAGGAAAAAATTATACACCGGAGCAATTAACCACCCAAAACAATAGCACAACTCAGGATTCCACGGAAAAAGAAAAATATCCCGCGCCGGATTTTACTGTCTATACCTTGGAGGGAGATGCGGTAAAGCTTTCGGACTATTTTGGTCAGCCCATTGTCCTGAATTTCTGGGCCAGCTGGTGCGGTCCCTGTCAAAGTGAAATGCCGGATTTTGCCGCGGCTTGGGCAGAACAAGGGGAGGAAATCCAATTCCTCATGGTGAATATGACGGACGGCTCTCGGGAAACCCTAGATTCCGCCACGGAATTTCTCACGGAGCAGGGTTATCCCTTCCCAGTATTATATGACACAGCATCCAGTGCTGCGGAAGCTTACTATGTTTATTCCCTGCCCAGCACCTATTTCATCGATGCTGAGGGTTACCTGATCGCCAAAACTTCTGGCGCCATTGACGCCGAAACCTTGCAAACCGGTATTGATATGATTTCGCCGCAATAAAGGAAGCTACGCACGATTCAAGAATAAAACAAAAGAGCCTGCTAAATGAAGAAATCCTTCGTTTAGCAGGCTCTTTTCTTGTGGTGGAGATGAGGGGATTCGAACCCCTGGCCTCCTGCATGCGAAGCAGGCGCTCTCCCAACTGAGCCACACCCCCACGCCGCATTTTATTGTAATGGATTTTTCCTATTTTGTCAATGCTCTTTGGCAAAGTTCCTGCTTTATTCCAGAACCTTTGCCACATTCTTGGGCTGCTCTTCATTGGCAGCCTGGCTCACCTGGAGAAAAGCCTTAGCCACATCGGCTTTAGCCAGAACTGCACTACCCGCTACCAACAAATCCGCACCGGCTGCCGCGATATCATAAACATTTTCCGCTGTCACGCCGCCGTCCACCTCAATCAAGAAATTCATATTATATGTTCCCCGCCAGTCATAGACCCGGCGCAGTTTGCTTAAGGCGTTATGGATAAATTTTTGCCCGCCAAAGCCTGGATTTACGCTCATAATCAGCACCAAATCCACCAAATGAGCGACTTCCTCGATCCGATTAATGGGGGTAGCTGGATTCAACGCCAACCCTGGTTTCATGCCTAAGTCCCGAATATAGCGCAAGGTACGATCCAGATGGCGGCAAGCCTCCTCATGCACCGTGCAATAATCGCAGCCGGCTTCCTTAAAGGCTGGCAAAAAACGATCCGGCTCATCCACCATCAGATGGGCGTCAAAAATCATTTTACTATGGGGCCTAAGGCCTTTGATCCAGCCAGGGCCAAAGCTAATATTAGGCACAAAGCCCCCGTCCATCACATCCAAATGCAGATATTCACAGCCTGCCTGTTCCAAAGCTTGGATTTGTTCTTTCACCTGCCAGATATCTGCGGATAAAAAAGAAGGCGCGATCTTTTTCATCAATACTTTACCTCCCGGTTGCGTATTTCGTCCAAAAGTTTAAGATAACGGTCATAACGGCCGCGATCAATCTTTCCCTGCTCCACATAGGCTTTCACCGTACAATCCGGCTCTTTATGGTGCAAACACCCGTCGAACCGGCAAGGGGGCAAAGCCTGATATTCCGGATAACACAAAGGCAAACTTTTCAGCTGGAAATCTTCCGGCAATTCCAAAGTAAAGAACCCTGGCGTATCTGCAATAAAGCCGTCCTCCGCCTCATCCCCTAAAGGCAAAATTCGCGCATAGCGAGTAGTGTGCTTACCCCGGCGCAGCCTCTGGCTAACCGAACCGACCTCCGCATGTTCTCCGTCTAGTAATACATTAATCAAGCTGGATTTTCCCACCCCAGAGGGGCCGGCCAAAACGGAGAGGCCACCCTTCAACTGTTCTCGTAAGGGGAGAACAGAAGCAGGCGTATTGGCGCAAACCCCAAGCACGGGGTAGCCAGCCTGGGTATAGCACGCACAAATCTGATCAAAAAGAGGTTTTTCCTCTTCAGGTAAAAGATCGATTTTGTTAAAGCAAATGATTGGCCGCACATGAGCTAACTCTGCCATGACCAAAAGCCGATCCAGCAGCAATAAATCATAATCCGGCAACGTCCAGGCCAATACAATCACAATGCAATCCAAATTGACGATATTGGGCCGTTTTAGTTGGGTACGGCGTTCACCAATACTTTCCATCATTCCCGTACCGTCAGAGAGTAAGGAAATTTGTACCGCATCGCCGGGATAGATTTTGCTAAAGGTTTTTTTCAACCGGCCACGGGGCTTGCAGTTGATTACCTGATCCCCACAACGAACCTGGTAAAAGCCGCCGTAGCCCGAAACTACCATGCCAGATAGCCATTCCTTTTCCGCCATCAATCAAAAACCTCATTCTGGGCATAATTACCGTCCACGGTAATCTCCAGTTCACCTGGAGCGTACACCGTAATAGGCACTTCCAACAAGGTTCCGCTAGGTACCATATCATTAAAGACCACCTTAGTGCCTGTGGTATCCGTTAAGGTCATGATAACCTCGCGTTCCGCTTCTTTATCATCCGGCAAAATGGGGACAAAGAAGGTGTAGGTCAAAGAGCTTCCCGTACTAGAGCTGGTATCTTTACCGGTACTTAAGGTAAGCGTGATTTCCGAACCCGTCTGGGTGGTGACACCAGGGGCCACACTCTGATCGCAAATCAAATCTTTTCCATAAACGTTGCTGGATGCGCTTAAGACCTCGGTAACCTTGATATCGTATTCTCTTAAAATTTCGTAAGCTTCTTCCAAAGACTTACCCAACAGATTGGGCATAGGAATATCTTCCGGTTCCTTGCCTTTGCTGACCACCAATTCCACAACCGTGTCTGCGGAAATACTGTCCCCTGCCACGGGATACTGGTCAATGACCTCCCCTTCTGGGAATTCCTCCGAATATTTTTCCGTGATATTGGGTTCCAAGCCCATGGCCGTCAGCTTCAAGGTAGCGATTCGTTCCGTGGAACCAATCAAATTAGGCATTTCCTGGGCTTCCTCCCCAGCACTGACCACCAAGGTTACGGTGCGGCCTTTACTAATCTCCTGACCGTCCGTGGGGTTTTGGGAAATCACGATATCCTTAGCGACATCGCTGCTGTTTCGATAGGTGATTTCTGCTACTAAATCCGCCTGCTCTAGCATTTCCACTGCCTCTGCGGAAGAATACCCGGTGACATAAGGCACCGTGGTTTTATCCCCACCACCTAAGGCATGGATCAACCGTCCGGCTAAGAAGACAATGAGAATCAGCAAAACAACCATTCCCACCAGCATACCTACTCTGGTTGGGGAAAGGCCTGCTACCATTTGTTTTTTGATCTCTTGTTTATTTTTAGGCAAAGGTCTGGAGGTATTGCCCCCTCTTTCCCCAGGAAGATGCGTTTCCTCCTCCAGGGGAAGTTCTGGTTCTAAGCTACCCTGATAAGCGGCGCGAACGGCATCTGCCATTTCCCGAGCGCTTTCATAGCGCATTTCCGGGTTTTTCCGCATTGCACGAATGACCACATAGGAAATACCCATGGGTACATTGGGGTTCACCTCATGCGGCGGCACAAGCTCACCCTGGACATGCTGCATCGCAATGGAAATCGGCGTTTCCCCATTATAGGGCAGCTTACCAGTGAGCATCTCATAAAACATGACGCCGGCGGAATAAAGATCAGACCGTTCATTCACCGCTTTGCCTTGGACTTGTTCCGGGGATATGTAGTGTACAGACCCCATAATCCGATTCGTGGTATTATAGGTCATGGTCACGTCCGACATCCCTACGGCAATGCCGAAATCCGTCACCTTTGCCCGGCCGTCCTTGCCCAAGAGAATATTATGGGGCTTAATGTCCCGATGAATAATGCCATGTTCATGGGCATGCTGCAAACCAGCCAACACTTGGGTGATAATATTGCAAGCTTCATTCAGCTTCAGAGCGCCCTTGCGTTTAATATATTCCTTCAAGGACTCCCCTTCCACGAATTCCATGACAATATAGTGCATATTGTCCTCAAAGCCCACATCGTACACACCGACGATGTTATGATGGCTAAGGCTAGCTACTGCCTGGGCTTCGTGGCGAAAACGCCGAACGAATTCCACATTATTCGCATACTCTTCCCGTAAAATTTTTACGGTGACCATACGATTCAGTAGCATATCCTGGGCTCGGTAAACGATGGCTGTTCCGCCTGCGCCCAGCTTTTCAATAATCTCATATCGGTTGTTGAAAATTTTACCAATCATAGCAGATCACCTCAATCATGAGCAACTACGATGACAGAGATATTGTCATAGCCGCCTCTGCGATAAGCAGCTTCTGTTAAGAATTCTGCGGCAGTCTCCATCAACGTGCAGCGCTGAACGATTTCCTGCATCTCTGCGTCTTCCACCAGATTATACAATCCATCCGTACACAACAGCAAACAATCTCCCTTTTGCCAATGGGCACGAATGGTATCGACCTCTACCAAAGCATCTTGCCCTAAAGCTCGGGTTAAAATATTCCGTCTGGGGTGGGATCTCGCTTCCGCGGGGGTAAGCTTTCCCTCACGCATCAACTGAGCCACCCAAGAATGGTCATCCGTCAGCTGGGTAATGGCATTCCGGTTTACCAAATACGCCCGGCTATCCCCCACATGGACCAAGGTAATGTCGTCCTCTTGACAGACGGCGGCAGTCATGGTTGTACCCATACCGCCTGAGCCCCATTTGCTGCCCCGACGGAACAGCAAATCATTGGCCTCATAAAAAGCGGAACGCAACACATCCGCTGGGTCCTCATCTGGGCCGGCTGCCCAAAGATGTTCTGCCGCGATATGCACCGCCGTGGCAGAAGCAATCTCCCCGCAAGCCTTACCGCCTAGTCCATCAGCAATGATGAACTGTCCCGCGTCTCGGTCGCAATATACCGCATCCTCATTATTTTCTCTGACGGCTCCCACATGGGATAAATAGGCAGCCCTCACCCTGACCTCCTACGGCAGTTTTACCCGCCTTTTTACAAACACTACTTACTTTTCTTACTCATATCTCCGGCGCAATTGTCCGCAAGCAGCTTCAATATCACTGCCACGGCGTTCCCGTAATTCCGTATTCACATGATATTCCCGCTCCAACAAGGCGCGAAATTCTGCGATGCGTTCCGGTTCACTGGGTAAAATCCCCCGTTCCGGCACAGGATTTGCCGGGATTATATTAACAAGAATATCGGTTCCTGTCAATAAACGACCTAATAAGTGCGCGTCGTCAAGGCTATCGTTAACGCCTTTGAACATGGCGTATTCGCAAGTGACTCGCCGGCCTGTCCTGGCCCGGAAATCCTTGCAGGCCTGCATCAGCTCATTTAGGGAATAATGTCCGGCTGCCGGCATTAATTCTTTCCGACGCGCTTCATCTGCACAATGGAGAGAAACCGCCAAGGAAACCTGTAAATTCCAATCCATCATGGCATAAATCTGCGGCACTAGCCCACAGGTGGAAACCGTAATTCGTCTGGCGCCGATATCCATGCCTTCACTATCATTCAGCAAACGAATGGATTTCCAGACATTGTCAATATTGGCTAATGGTTCCCCCATGCCCATGTAAACGATATTGGTTACATGGGCATAGCCTAATTCCTTGGCTAAAGCGTCCGCAATCTGCACCTGGGCCACGATTTCTCCAGCCGTCAGGTTGCGTAAATCCGTACACAAGCCCGTGGCACAAAATTTGCACCCCATCTTGCAACCGGTCTGGGAACTGACACAGCAGGTAGCCCGATCCCGGGCTTTGGTACGGCGGTAAAGCATCAAGGCCATTTCAATTCTGGCTCCATCCGCCATTTCCAGCAAAAGCTTGGCCGTGTCCCCAGAAGCAGAAATTCGCCTCTGCAAAACCTTTGGGGAGGTAAGCGTCGCCGTTTCCCCTAAATAATGCCGGAAAGCTTCTGGCAAATCGCTCATATGGGCAAAATCCGGCGCGCCATGCTTCTGCACCTGACGAAACAGCTGCTTTGCCCGGAAAGCCGGCTGCCCCAAAGCAGACACATATTCTGTTAATTCTCCGCGATCCATACTGCGGAGATCAGGCTTATTTTCCATCATATCCTCTTTTGGCTCCTCAGATACCAATGCTTACCCTTTTTTGTTCAGCAAGGCTAAGAAAAATCCTTCTATTCCCTGTCGAAAAGGCAGCAGCTGCATTTGCCCGCTTAAGGCTTCCTGTTGATCTAAGGGGGCAGAGAATACCCCTGCCAACCGCGTCATGGGGGCCAAGGAAAATTCTGGATGGCGGGTCAAAAAAGAGCGAATTTGCCCGCTGTTCTCTTCTTTTGTAATGGTGCAAGTAGAATAGCACAAATATCCCCCAGGACGAACATACCCTGCCGCAGCTTCCAGCAAACGGGAGGAAAGGGCTGCCATCTCCGCAATATCCTTAGCCTCTTTATGAAAACGGCTATCCGGCCGATCCCCCAACACTCCTAAGCCGGAGCAAGGCGCGTCCAACAACACATAATCCGCCCATTCCCGGTAACGAGCAGGTAAAGCCGCAGCATCCGCCTGAGCTGTATGTACCGAGCGAATTCCCATTCGCTGGCAATTTTCCTCAATTAAACGAATTTTATGGGCATATTGATCAAAGGCGTGAATTTCTCCTTCGTCCTCCATCAAGGCCGCCAGATGAGTAGTTTTTCCCCCAGGCGCCGCGCAAAGGTCCAGCACCCGGCTTCCTTTTTTGGGAGATAAGGCATAAGCCGCCAGTTGGGAAGCAGGGCCCTGTAC
>CAKRYM010000066.1 GCA_934427095.1 uncultured Bacillota bacterium
GCACAGCGCCGGTAGGTAGCTCAAACACATCCCCTTTCGGACTAAAGACATAGATATTATCGCTAAAGAGATCACCTTTGACTTTTTCCATGAATTCTCTAGCGTCATTGGTGCTTTCTTCCTGCTGCCACTCTAGCATGCGACGCAGCCACTCGATTTTTTTATCAAAGTCCTTGTCCGCACTACAGCCTTCTTTGTACCGCCAATGGGCAGCAATACCGTTTTCCGCGATGCGGTGCATATCCCAGGTGCGAATTTGTACCTCAAAAGGAACGCCATTCCCTGCGATTAAGGTAGTATGGATAGACTGGTACATATTCTGCTTAGGCATGGCGATATAATCTTTAAACCGACCAGGAATAGGCTTCCACATGGTATGGATTACACCCAAAGCCTCATAGCATTCACGTACAGTATTAACAATGATACGAATAGCGGTTAAATCAAAAATCTCCGACAACTGTTTCTGCTGCCGTTTCATCTTATTAAAGATACTGTAATAATTCTTAATTCGGCCATTAACTTCGGCCTGAATTTCTGCTTCTGCCAAAGCAGCTTTAATTTTATCAATATGTTCGTTAATTTGCCGGTCCCGGTCCTCCCGGTCTGCTTCCAACTCTTCTTTGATGGCGTTGATTTCTTCCGGCTCCAAGATGGCAATAGAAAGATCTTCCAGCTCACTCTTGATTTTAAAGATACCTAATCTATGGGCAAGAGGGGCATAAATGGATAAGGTCTCTTCTGCAATCTCTTTTTGTCGCAAAATAGAACGATGATATTGAATGGTGCGCATATTATGCAACCGGTCAGCCAACTTAATCAAAATAATGCGAATATCGCTGGCCATAGCAATAAACATTCTGCGCAAATTTTCCGCCTGCGCCTCATGACGATTGCGAAATTCCAGTTTAGAAAGTTTGGTCACGCCATCCACCAAGGTACGGACTTCCGGGCCAAAACGATTTTCCACATCATCCAAGGTCACGGAAGTATCCTCCACTAGATCATGGAGCAACCCTGCAGCTATCGTCTTATCATCCAACTGCAACCCAGCCAAAATCCTAGCCACTTCCAGTGGATGGACAATATAAGATTCACCGCTATCACGCGTCTGCCCCTCATGAAAATCCGAAGCATACACATAGGCAGCGCGAATTAATTCGCTGTCCGATGCAGGATTATAGGCTTTTACTGTTTTGATAATATCATTAATCGTTACAGCCATAAACAAAACTCCCCGCACAAACAGATTGAAAAACAAAGATAGGGAATAGGAGTTTCTCCTATTCCCCGCAAGATCTCAAGGAGAAGGACTAACGCTTATGCGCAGCCTGCACCCGCTCAAGCTCATCCATCAAGTAATCGTTCAGCACGTGGATATATGTTCCCTTCATGCCCAAGGAACGGACCTCCACTACACCAGCGGATTCCAACTTACGCAACGCATTGACAATAACCGAACGAGTAATGCCAACCTTGTCCGCCACTTTAGATGCAACCAACAGGCCATTATTGCCGCCCAATTCTTCAAAGATATGCTCTACCGCTTCTAATTCAGAATAAGACAAGGTATCAAAAGCTACGCTAACCATAGCTTTTTGCCGAGCATTTTCTTCAATTCGTTCCATCCTAGACCGCAAGATTTCCATCCCTACAACAGTGGAACCCAATTCTGCCAGGATCAAATCTTCCTCATTAAATTGCCCTTGTTTAGATAAAACTAAGGTACCCAGGCGTTGGCCGCCGCCAATCATCGGCACAAAGGTGGTGTATTTTTCCGGCAAATAGCAAGATTCATGAGCGCCAAAAATACATTTCCCTTTTCGGTTTACATTGACAAGAGGCTCTTTCAGCTGAGCCAATTCATTATTATACCGCTCCGGATAGTGAGCGTCATGCTTAATAATTTCTTCCATGGTCGGACAATAAAAGTCTTCCATAAAAGCATAACCAAGGATTTTCCCCTTACGCCCCGCAATGTAGACATTACTACAAATATTGTTGCACAAAGTTTCCGCAATCTCCATAAAGCTAATAGGATGACCTGCGGCCTTCATAATAATCTTATTAATTTCTCTTATTCTTTCTAATAATGGCGCCTTATTCATGTTATATCACACTCGACTTTTCGATAATAAAACAGCTAAATTCCCTCAAGTAAGAGTTGGCATAACAAAAACAATACCGCTGTTTTTCTTTTCCTACTTACGCTTTTCTTCCCGACGCAGGAAAACAGGTAATTCCAAATCCTCCAGCTGAATGGGTTTTAAGATCTCATCCAGGAAATCGGGCCTTGCCTCTGCAGGATGTTTTTCCGTTTCGGTTTTCGGCGCGCCAATTGGGCTACGATTTTCAAATCCTGTAGCAATGACCGTAACGCGAATCGTGTCGCTCATTTCCGGATCCACGCCAACGCCGAAAATAATCTGCGCATCAGGATCAGCCACATCGTAAATATATTTGGCGGCGTCGTTTGCTTCCAACAAGCTCATATCTTCAGAGCCGGTAATGGAAAGGAGGATGCCCTTTGCCCCTTTGATGCTGGTTTCCAACATAGAGCTAGAAATCGCTTTCGTGGCGGCGTCTACTGCTTTATTGTCCCCATTGGACTGGCCAATCCCCATCCAAGCGCTACCGGCATTGCTCATCACGGACTTTACGTCAGCAAAATCCAGGTTAATCAAAGCCGGTTTGCTGATCAGATCGGAAATGCCCTGCACGCCCTGACGCAGCACATCATCAGCTAAGGAAAACGCATCAGTCATCGTGGTTTTCTTGTCTACGATTTGCAAAAGTTTATCATTGGGGATGGTAATGAGCGTATCAACGCTTTCTTTCAGATCAGCGATACCCATTTCCGCCTGCTGTGCACGGCGGCGACCTTCAAAGCCAAAGGGTTTGGTCACAACGCCCACCGTCAGGGCGCCCATTTCTTTGGCTACTGAAGCAATGACAGGCGCAGCGCCGGTACCAGTTCCGCCGCCCATGCCTGCGGTAACAAAGACCATATCGGCATCTTTCAGCAGTTCTTCAATTTCCGCTCTGCTTTCTTCGGCAGCTTTACGTCCAACTTCAGGATTTCCGCCTGCACCAAGACCTCTGGTAAGTTTGGGACCAATTTGCAAAACCGTTTCTGTTCCGGCATTGCCCAATGCCTGGCTGTCTGTATTCACCGCAATGAATTCCACGCCGGTCACATTGTGTTTGATCATGCGGTTTACCGCATTGCTACCGCCGCCGCCAATCCCAACCACCTTAATCTTCGCAAATTGAGAAGTCATGTCGTCCTCAAATAACAGCATCGCCAATCCTCCTTAACGTAATAGGGCATTTAATAGTCTTTCTGCACAAAAATGAAATTCCCTGCTAACATTTAGCCGATAATTCTCATTGTATGGAAACTGCTGGAACTGCTGGAATACTAACGTCGATATAAGCAATAGGGGCACCGTTTTCCTGCTCATTGCTACTTAAAATATTGCTATAAATCAAATATTTCTCTGCAAAATCGCTGTCATCCCCCAGCCGCACTTCCACGCCATCCACGGTATACAAACGAATGTCTTGCACATCAGCAACATGGATTTCCCCAATGCCAACCGCATCTTCTGGAATAGAAGCCAAGATGGTTAAAGCGGCATTTAAATTGTTGGACTGAATAATACTACCGGGGACAATACCCTGCCCCGTAAGATCCACCCCAGAAATCAGGGGTAAATCCGCGGAATCGATCACCTGATAGCGGTCCAGCACCCGTCCGGAAGCATCTACTTCAATCATATAACGGCCGCTATTCAGCAAAGCTACAGCCTGCCGTTCTTCCACGGTAATCACCAAAGTAGAAGGTAGTCTTCGCTGAATTACGGCAGATTTAATCCTAGGCTCAATCTCCACGTATCTAGCGGCGTTCTGGCGGTCAACGGAAAAGATATTTGCCCCCTTTACCGCGCCGGCCAATTCCAAGATTCGCTCCTCGTCTACATGCGCATTCCCTACCACCACCACGGTTTCAATGGCAAAGAAATTAGAAATCGCGAAAAAATACCCAGCGACCAGGCAAACCAGAAGCAAGACCATCATTAGCACACCCCGCCAGGCCCCAGCTTTACGCCGTGCCCGACGATACTCATTTATGTCTGTGATCCCTTGCTGTTGCCCCATAAACATCCTCTATCATCAATAAAACGCTTCAAGCTTTGTAGATCAAATTTATTATAGCAAAAAGAAAAAGAAAATGCGAGAGGTTTTTGTCAGAAATCATTATTTATGTTGACAAGAAGAATTGACAAAAATCAGAAATACAGTATATAATAATTTAGTTAGTCTTTACACTGGTTTTTCAATATTATTTTGCAAGAAAAAGGAGTCTTGGCTATGGTCATTAACAGACCCCGCGGAACCAATGATTTTCTGCCTGCAGACACCGCCAAATGGCAAGCGGTAGAAGCATTGCTTCGCACCATGTGTAACAGTTATGGTTTCGGTGAAATTCGCACTCCGATTTTTGAGGAAACGGAGTTGTTTTCCCGGGGGGTGGGGAATACTACCGATGTCGTGCAAAAAGAGATGTACACCTTCCTGGATCACGGCGGCCGCTCTGTATCCCTTCGCCCAGAGAATACTGCTTCCGCTTGCCGCGCCTATCTGGAAAATAAGATGTATGGCTTAGTGCAGCCGGTTAAGCTCTATTATATCGGTCCAATGTTCCGTTATGAAAAGCCTCAAGCTGGACGGTTTCGGCAATTTCATCAGTTTGGCCTGGAAATTTTCGGTTCTGATTCTCCTGCCGCAGATGCTGAGGTCATTGCCTTTGCCTGGGATCTCTACCATCGCTTAGGCATCAAAGGCTTGGTACTGAAATTAAACAGCATTGGCTGCCCTACCTGTAGAAAAGCTTATCGTCAGGCTTTGCAGGATTATTTCCGTCCCCACTTGGAACAACTTTGCAAAACCTGCCAGGATCGGTTTGAACGTAATCCTTTACGCATTTTAGACTGCAAAAGCGAGATCTGCCAAAAAATTGGCGAAAACGCGCCCAGCATTTTAGATTATCTTTGTGCAGATTGCGAAGCCCATTTCGCCCAGGTGAAAGAAATGCTTACCGCTGCGGATATCCCTTATGAAATCGATCCGCGCCTGGTTAGAGGACTAGATTATTATACCCGCACTGCCTTTGAGATTCAGGCCGGTACCATTGGTGCCCAGTCTGCCGTTTGCGGCGGTGGTCGATATGATGGATTGATCGAAGAAATCGGCGGTAATCATATCCCCGGCGTAGGTTTTGCTCTGGGGTTAGAACGCCTCTTTAATGTACTAAATGCCCAGGGCGATGATATTGAAGTGGAACAGCAACTGGATGCTTATGTGCTTGTTGCTGGGGTGCAAGGCTCTGCTGCCGCAGCTTTTCGCCTCGCCTGCCAACTGCGCCAGGCTGGGTTCAATGTAGAAATGGATTATGCTGATAAAAGTTTTAAAGCGCAGATGAAAGCAGCCAACCGCATGAACGCTGCCTATGCCATCATCATCGGTGAGGATGAAGTCAAGGACAACGCCGCTACGGTGAAAAATATGGAAAATGGCGAACAAGCAACGGTTCCCTTTTCTCAAATGGTTAAATATTTTCTTGAACGCTAAAGTAAGCAATTGAAATAAAATACGCTATTTTCAACATCACAAGTACGCATAAAGGAGCAAGAACAATGTCCGAAAAAATGATGAAACGCACGGATTACTGTGGCGCCCTGCGCATGAAGGATCAGGGACGCGAAGTTGTGCTCTGCGGCTGGGTGGATACCAACCGGGACCACGGCGGGTTAATTTTTATTGACTTGAGAGATCGGGAAGGTATTATCCAGGTGGTTATCGACCCCTCGGTAGTTAGCCCCGAGGCCTTTGCCCTCGCAGAAGCCGCTCGCAGCGAGCATGTGCTGAATATCCGCGGTACAGTACGGCCCCGGGCGAAAGAAGCTGTGAATCCCAACCGTGTTACTGGGGATATCGAGGTTCTGGCCAAGGAGATCATTTCCCTGAACAAATCCAAAACACCGCCTTTCTATATTCAGGACGGGGTGGATTGCGATGAAAATATCCGCCTGCGTTACCGCTATTTGGACCTACGCCGGCCGGAAATGCAGGAAGCTCTGCGGTTAAGGCATAAAGTAACCATCGCCATCCGCAAATTCCTGGATGACGAAGGGTTCTATGAAATTGAAACCCCAATGCTTTGCAAAAGCTCTCCCGAAGGCGCCAGAGATTATCTGGTTCCCTCTCGCGTGCATCCTGGGGAATTCTATGCTCTCCCCCAAAGTCCGCAGCTGTTTAAGCAATTGCTGATGGTAGCGGGTATGGATCGTTATTTCCAGATTGCCCGTTGCTTCCGGGACGAAGACCTGCGTGCAGACCGTCAGCCGGAATTCACCCAGGTGGACATGGAAATGAGTTTCATGACTGAGGAAGAAATTCGCGACTTAAACGAACGCTTGTTGAAATACGTGTTTAAGGAAGCTTTGGGTCGGGATATCCAAATTCCCTTCCCTGTCATGACCTGGAAGGAAGCCATGGACCGTTTTGGATCCGACAAGCCTGACCTGCGTTTTGGCATGGAAATTATTGATGTGGCGGACATTTGCTTGCAAAGCGAATTCACTACCTTCCGTTCCGTTGCAGAACAAGGCGGCTGGGTAAGAGGCATTAACGCGAAAGGCGCTCGTTTCTCCCGCCGGACCATGGATGACCTCAAAGATTTCGTAGCCATTTACGGCGCACGGGGTCTTGCCTATATCATGGTAGAAGAGGATGGGCTCAAATCCCCCATTGCGAAATTCTTCACACAGGAACAGTTGGATGCCATTTGCAGCCGGATGAATGCGGAGCCTGGCGACGTGCTAATGTTTGTGGCTGCTGATCCGGAAATCACTGCAGATTCCCTGGGTCATCTTCGCTGTGAAGTAGCCAAACGGCTGAACCTGATCGATCCGCAGGAGCTGAATTTCCTCTGGGTTATCGACTTTCCCATGATGGAATTCGATAAAGAGGATAATCGTTGGAAAGCGGTGCATCATCCTTTCACCATGGTAAAAGACGAGGACTTGGATATTCTGGAAGAACGGCCCCATGAAGCCCGAGCCAAAGCCTACGACTGCGTACTGAATGGTACGGAGCTGGGCGGCGGTTCCATCCGTATCCATGACCGGGAAATTCAGAATAAAATCTTCCGCCTGCTTAACCTGACGGAAGAAGAAAGCCATGATAAATTTGGCTATCTGTTAGATGCCTTCGAATTTGGCGCTCCGCCCCATGGCGGTTTAGCCTTTGGTCTGGATCGCATGATTATGCTCATGGCCAATAAGGAAAGCATCCGTGACGTTATCGCCTTCCCCAAGACCCAAAGCGCTTCCGACCTGATGGTTCAAGCACCCAGCAGCGTGGAAATGAAACAGCTCAGAGAGCTGCACATCCGCACCACCGT
>CAKRYM010000067.1 GCA_934427095.1 uncultured Bacillota bacterium
CGCCAGGGCCTTATCATTCTTGGGGTCCATATAGCGGAGGAAATACCAGGAGGAACCAGCCCACTGGGGCATGGTATCGGTTTCCCGCTTGGCGTCAGCGCCGCAGACCGGGCATTTGCAATTGACCCATTCCGTAATGTTGGCCAAGGGGGATTCCCCGGTAGCCGTAGGTTCGTAATGGGGAACTTCCGGCAAGAGCAAAGGCAGCTCTTCCTCAGGTACAGGCACCATACCGCAATGAGGGCAGTTGACAATGGGGATAGGCTCGCCCCAATAGCGCTGGCGGTTAAAGGCCCAGTCTTTCATGGTATAGTTGATTTTCCGGCGGCCGATACCGGTTTCTTCTAAATAATCGATAATACGGGCTTTGGCTTCTTCCACGGAAAGACCGTCTAAGATGCCGGAATTCACCAGGATGCCGCTATTGCAGTCCGTATAGGCCGCTTCTTGCACATTGCCGCCTTTGACCACTTCGATAATGGGCAAATGGAAAAGCTGGGCGAAATCCCAGTCGCGGGTATCATGGGCAGGCACAGCCATAATGGCGCCGGTACCGTAACCCATCATAACATAGTCAGCAATAAAGATGGGGATGTTTTTCCCGGTCAAGGGGTTTACCGCTTCCAAGCCGTCGATTTTTACGCCGGTCTTATCTTTGACCAGCTGAATCCGTTCAAATTCATTCTTTTTATGGGCTTCATCCTGATAAGCATGGAGCTCGTCCATATTGCGAATCTGCGCGGCGTATTTTTCAATATAAGGATGCTCTGGCGCAATGACCATAAAGGTAGCGCCGTAAAGGGTATCCGGCCGGGTGGTGTAAACCGTCAGTACGTCTTTGGTACCGGCAATGGGAAAATCTACCTCAGCACCCTGAGATTTGCCGATCCAGTTGATCTGCTCCGTTTTAATCCGATCCGGGTAATTGACGGTATTCAGTCCTTCCAGCAGTTTTTCGGAATAATCGCGAATCCGCAGGAACCAGACGTCTTTTTCCCGTTGCACCACTTCGCTGCCGCAGAGGCCGCAAATCCCGCCCTGGCAATCTTCGTTGGAAAGAACGACCTTGCACTTGGGGCAGAAGTTCACAAAGGTCTTGCTCTTATAAGCCAGACCATGCTTGTACAGCTGCAGGAAAATCCACTGCGTCCATTTATAATAATGGGGGTCAGTGGTATCCACCGTGCGTTCCCAGTCAAAGGAATAGCCCATGGCCTTCAGCTGTTCCGTAAAGACAGCGATATTATGGGCAGTAACATGCCTAGGGTCTTGGCCGGTTTTAATGGCGTAGTTTTCCGTGGGTAAGCCAAAGGCGTCCCAGCCAATGGGGAACAGAACATTATAGCCTTCCAGTCGGCGTTTGCGGGAAACGATCTCAATGGAAGTAAAGGCCCGGATATGGCCCACATGCAGGCCCACGCCGGAAGGGTAGGGGAATTCGATCAGGCCGTAGAACTTAGGCTTTTTGTCAAAATCAATAGCCCGGAAGGAGTTGGCCTTTTCCCAGCGATCCTGCCATTTTTTTTCAATGGCGGAAAAATCGTATTTCGTTTCCATGGAAACCTCCTAAAAAAATCAAGAGGCTGTCAGAGACAGCCTCTTATTATGCTTACGGTATATGGCTGCTTGCCGGATCAGATAGATCTCTGAACTTTACCGGAGCGTAGGCAACGGGTGCAAACGGTAACCTTTTTCGGACTGCCGTCGACAATAGCGCGGATAGACTGCAGATTGGGCTTCCACTGTCTTTTGTTGCGGATATGGGAATGGCTGACGCTCATCCCGGTATGAACGGTCTTGCCGCAGACCTCACATTTTGCCATGCTGTGGCACCTCCTTTTATGAAGCGGTAACCACGCGGATCCCGCCATATTGCGCACTTAAATATTCTAGCAGAAAAAATAAAATTTAGCAAGAGATTTTCTGAAAATTTTTCACCGAATTTTGATTTTCCCAATATCCTGCAATAGAGCAGAAGATTAAGGGGGCAACCATGAAAACAGAAACAGCAGTAGAACAACAGGTGGAGCTTTACCGCCTGTATTTATTGGATGCTTTAACCCAACGGGATACCCTTTGTACTGGGGATCAGACGTTGGATTTGCATATTATTTCCTTAATTGATAAATTAGAAGCCTTGCTTTGGGTTTTGGACCAAGCAGAAGATGAGCTTATTTCTTCTGGGACGCCCCTTCATTAAACCAAGGCAGCAAAGAGGAAAAGACAGGTTTTTCCGCTGGTGTCAGTAGGGTAATGGCATGATGGCAAACTTCCACCGTTAAGGGCAGCTTACCCCGATATTCCCCATCCAAATCCAGCTCCACTTGATCGGCAATGGGGGAGTCGATTTGAATTTTCTTGGTCTGGAAGTAAACCACAGCCGGGTCATTGGTGAACTCTCCGCTGCTGATATATTTCAATAGCTCGGTATCTGTCTGCATGAGATTCCGTTTACGCAGCAAAAAAACGTCAAATTTCCCGTCGTCAATTTCTGCTTTCCGCAACAAGCGGGGCATGGTGGCTACGGTACGGGAATTCCCAATTAAGCATAAACGAATATCCCCGTCCATTTCGTATTCCTCACTACGGATAGAAACGGGAATGATTTTGAACAATTGGCTGGGCGCCATTTTTGCCCCGGTCAGATAATAGGCCAGACGGCCTAAGACGCCTTTGGCTTCCCGATCGGTTTTATGCGCCACTTCGGTAAACATGCCAAAGGCCGCTACATTGATGAAATAATACCCATTGGCCAGCCCAATATCAATGGGTTGATAAACCCCATGTTGTACCATATCGCAAAAAGCCGCCGCGTTTTGCGGTAGCCGCTGAGAAACAGCGAAGTCATTACTGGTCCCTGCCGCTAGGATGGCTAAGGGGATTTTGCTCCCGCTTTTCATCAAGCCATGGACAATTTCATTCATGGTGCCATCGCCGCCGCAACCGATGATGAGGTCGCATTCCTCCCGTTTCAGGGTTTCTGCCCGCCGTCGGGCGTCGCCATCGCCAGCTGTGGCAGTGACTTGAATATCGCTGGCAATGCCCTGAATCAGCAGGCGCCCGATAATGGTTTCTAATTCCTTTTGCACTACGCGGCGGCCGGCTTTGGGGTTGACAATGACGGCAATCTTCATAAGCAATTCCCTCCGGAATGAATGTTTCTGTATCTTCAGTATAGTCCAGGCCGGAGAAATTGACAAGCATACACAGGGCGTTGACGGATTAAGATACCGTTAAGAAATCCTTGCATTTTCCGGGTTTAGTTGGAAGCGGAATAGCCCATCATGGTGCTGATGGCAATGCGGTTTTCTGTTGGAACATAGGTAATGCACAGATCCAACAGGGCAGCTGCATCCCGTAGCAAAAGATAATTGCTACCGTCAATGTTGTAGGCCATAGGGAAAATTTGTTCTCCATCTAGGGTGAAAATCTGGCTGCTGATGACCGCGTGATGAAAATCCCCAGCCGCTGCATTTTCCGTCCCATTGGGGAAATAGGCGTTACCCGTATGTATGCCTGCTGCGCTGGTATCTGCATCATAGGACACCGCAAAGGCTTTGGACGTATCTTTGAGCAG
The DNA here is from genome assembly GCA_934427095.1 of uncultured Bacillota bacterium. Taxonomy (GTDB): domain Bacteria; phylum Bacillota; class Dehalobacteriia; order UBA4068; family UBA4068; genus RGIG3155. Next base: position 3,578 of record CAKRYM010000067.1, read on the forward strand.
CATCGCCACATCTCTCAGTTGCAAGAAATTGCTGCCATTGATATTATACGCGGAAAGGACTTTTTCTATCCCGTTTACGGTAACGGTTTGGCTACTTGGCTGAATGGAGAGTACAGCGGGAATGCGATAAATATTTACCTTGTAAACGGCGGTGATTTGTTGGTCTTCAATGAGGGTGACCGTAAACAAATTGGGGCCTTCCATGAGCGGGAAGGTACCGGAAGTGGTGCCTGTACCACTGCTAGCCCCATGGGGATTGGTGATAGCCAAAAGCCCTTCACTGTTGGCTGCGGTGGCGGAGAGAACAAAAGAGGAGGCTTGCGTATAACCAACGTAGGCCTGAGCTTCCCCTTTGCTTAAAGGATAAGAAAGCCCTATGCCGGTTATGGTGATTTTCCCTTGTCCCGTTGTGTTGAGCGTTTCCTCCGGAGAAAGGGAAGTTGGGTCTTCTATAGGATCAGGGTAGCCTTCTGTTTCTTCTTCTTCTTCCTCTTCCTCTTCTTCTTCCTCCTCCTCCTCCTCCTCGTTTTCCTCCTCTTCCTCTTTTTCTTCGGAGGGGAGGTTCGATTCGGTATCGTCGGCATAGATTACTTCTTGCAAACGAAGAGTTGCGATATGCTGGCCGCTCTCGTCATAAACGCTCCAAGATAGGCTGACCTCATTTTCTCCCGGTTGCCCGCTTTCCTCTGGGTCCACCCATAAGATAAAGCTATCTCTACCTTGAGCGGAGGCAACAAAGGTATGTATTTCCTGGTCATTCCGGTTATCCCAGAGGGAATACTCCTCCCCTGGCGTCATGTTTTGATAGGCCACGCGTACCTTGATTTGGCCGTCTTCTAAATCAGTGATTTGGTCATCTGCTAAGTCCATGCTGATCTGGCCATTTGCCGCATTTGCCGGTTGTACCCAAAAGCAGAGAAATAAGCATGTAAGAAAAGAAAATAAGGTGAATAAAGCGTTGCGTTTCATCTCTATCCCTCCATAGTTACAATGGACTTTTCACCATATTTCATTAAAAATAGCATAGGACAAAAGGACAAAAAATACAAGATTTTGTTGAAAAAAAATGGAAAAAACAAAAGAAAAACGGACGCCTTTTGGCGCCCGTTTCCTTTTTGGCGAACTTTTCTTTATTCGATGGACTTGACCGGATAATCTTCCGCTTCTACCGCGGCTTTTAGCGTGTCGTCCTGCAAATTTTCTCCGGTAACGATTGCTGTGCCTTGTTCATGGCTAACCTGAACCTTTACTACGCCAGGAATGGCTTCTAGGGCCTTTTTGACCCGATTTTCGCAATGAGAACACATCATCCCTTCAATGTGCATGGTTTTTTCCATGGGTTTTGCCTCCTTTATCTTTGCTTTCTTTTGCTTACGGTTGGTCTTGTCTTTGCTAGCATCATAAAGATCGAATAAATTTAAACGTAGGGCATTGGTTACCACACAGAAGCTGGATAAGCTCATGGACGCCGCGCCTAGCATGGGGTTTAGGGTAATGCCTAGCCCCACCAAAACCCCGGCGGCAATAGGAATCCCTATACTGTTATAGAAAAAGGCCCAAAACAGGTTCTGGTGAATATTGCGCAACACGGCTCGGCTAAGGCGAATGGCTGCGGCTGCATCCGTGAGCCTGCCGTTGATCAGCACCACATCCGCGGCGTCAATGGCTACGTCTGCACCTGCGCCAATGGCAATGCCCGTATCCGCTTGGGTTAGGGCAGGGGCGTCGTTAATGCCATCCCCAATCATGATGACCTTGCCTTTTTGCTGTAAGCCACGGATCACTTCTCCCTTGCCATCTGGCAATACCCCGGCAATGACCTGATCTACCCCCGCTTCTTCCCCGATGGCCTGGGCGGTACGGGGATTATCCCCAGTAAGCATCACCACTTGGGCGCCCATGGTTTTTAACGCAGCAATAGCCTGCGCGCTATCCTCTTTGATGACATCCGCTACGGCAATGAGGCCGAGGAATTTCCCGCCTAAGGTAAAGAGCAGCGGGGTTTTTCCTTTGGCCCCTAGGACATCAATTTCCCTCTCTATTTCTGGGGGAAGATTGATTTGGCTACGGATAAAGGCTGCGCTGCCACCAAAGGCAATTTCCCCCTGATAGCGGGCGGTTAATCCATGCCCAGGCAAGGCCTGGAACTCTTCCACGTCTTCTGCGGAGATTCCCTGTTCCGCTGCATAGGCAAGAATCGCCTTGGCCAAAGGATGCTCGCTGGGCCTTTCTAGCGCAGCAGCCAGCTGCAGCAGAGCCTGGGTGGAAACTCCAGGAGCGCTCTGTACCTCTGTTACTTTTGGCTTTCCTTGGGTGATGGTGCCGGTTTTATCTAGGACCACAATTTCCCCTTTGCCTGTGGTTTCTAAAGAAGCGGCGGTTTTGAAGAGAATGCCGTGTTTGGCCCCGACCCCGCTCCCGACCATGATGGCCACAGGAGTCGCTAAGCCTAAAGCACAGGGACAGCTGATGACCAGGACGGAAATGCCCCTAGCTAAGGCAAAGCCAATGCTTTGGCCTAACACTAGCCAGACTATGGTGGTTAGTAAGGCTATGCCTATCACCACTGGCACAAAAATGCCGGAAACTTTATCCGCCGCTTTCGCAACCGGGGCTTTGGTGGCCTGGGCATCGCTGACCATACGGATAATTTGGCTTAGGGTCGTGTCTTGGCCCACGCGGGTGGCTACACAGCAAAGATAGCCTCTTTGGTTGTTGGTGGCCGCGGAAACCCTATCCCCCTTGGCTTTATCCACGGGTAAGCTTTCCCCGGTCAGGGCAGATTCGTCTATGCTGGAGCTTCCTTCCAGCACAATACCGTCTACGGGGATATTTTCCCCGGGCCGCACCACAAAAGTATCGCCTTTTTGTACCTGGTCAATGGGAACAATGTACTCTTTCCCATCTTTACGCAGGCAGGCAGTTTTGGGCGCCAGATCCATGAGGCTCTTTAAGGCGTTGGTGGTTTTCCCTTTTGCCTTAGCTTCCAGGAGTTTTCCCACGGTAATCAGGGTAAGAATCATGGCCGCGGATTCAAAGTAGAATTGGTGTAAATAGCTGCTGGCCAAAACAGGATTTCCTTGGTTGACGGCAGCAGCCATGGCGAACAGCGCATAAACGCTATAGACAAAAGCTGCAGAAGCGCCCAAAGCCACTAGGGTATCCATATTAGGCGCTTTATGCAGAAGCCCTTGGAAACCGCTGATAAAGAAACGCTGATTGATCACCAGCACAGCCATGGTGAGTAATAGCTGACTTAACCCAATCGCTAAGGGATTTTCCTCTAGCCAGCTGGGCAATGGCCAATTCCACATATTATGCCCCATAGCCAAATAAACCAGGATAACCAGGAAAAACAGGGAAGCCATGAGCCTACGGGTTAAGGGTTTAATTTCCTTAATTTCTAAGCTAGGGCTGGCGGATTCTTTCTCTGCCAAGTCGACTTTTGGTTTGGCCTGATAGCCGGCCTGCTCCACCGCCGCCAAAATCGCTTCCGGCTTAGCGTTACCTTCTACGCCCATGGAATTGGTTAGCAGGCTAACAGAGCAGGCGGTAACCCCAGGTACCTTGGACACCGCCTTTTCCACCCGGGCAGAGCAGGCGGCGCAGCTCATGCCGTTGACGGTATATTGATCCATTTCTTTCGCCTCTTTTCCCTTTCTTGCTTTTTTCTGTTAAAGCAAGAAATCTACCAACAACATCAGACAAAAGCCCACCAACAGAGCATAGGTCGCCCCTTGTTCATTGCCGTGGGCATGGGTTTCGGGAATCATTTCATCACTAATGACATAAAGCATGGTGCCGCCGGCAAAAGCCAAAGCAAAGGGGAGAATGGCCTGGGACAAACTGACGGCAAAATACCCCACCAGGGTACCTAAGAC
>CAKRYM010000068.1 GCA_934427095.1 uncultured Bacillota bacterium
CCGAGCTGAGGATATGGGTGATGAAGGGCTTAGACGGTCAAAATTAAGCTATCATCCTCTACGCATTGAAAAAGATTATATCATGAGGGTAATTTGATGTATTTTCGCTATGGGCGGCAAAAAGATTTTTTTGCCATACGCGATCTCTGGATACAGGGTTTTGGTGATGATGTACCGGCTTATAACGATTGGTATTTTCGTTGTGTCTATCGGCCAGAACGAACCATTTGCTGCATAGAACAGGAGCGTATTGTTTCCTGCCTGCAGTTGGCTCCTTATACCCTATTTCTGGATAAACAACAGTTTCCTATTGCCTACCTGGTGGGTGTTGTCACAGATAAGGCATTTCAACATCAGGGCTTCGGTCACGCTCTACTTCGTTACACCTTTGGGCAACTAGCCGCTGCCCAATACAAACTGGCCATGCTGTACACGGATATTCCAGAATTTTATACTCCTGTGGGATTTGCCCATTGTTACGCACACAAAGAGATATTCCTTTTCCCCGAACAAAAGCAAACGCCTATCATGAAATGGCAAAAAATCTTCCCTACTGCAAGAAATTTGCAAAAATGCGGGGTGATTTATCGGCATATGACCGCGCAAATGAACGGTTATGTCTTACGCACCGAGGATAATTGGCGTACCTTTATGGGAGATTACTTTAATGCAGGCGGAGGCCTTTGGTTGAGTAAAGAGGCTTATTTTGCCTGGACGCCAGAAAACGGAGAATTTATCGTCCGGGAAATCGGCTATACCAGTGAAAAAGCTTTACAAGATGCTCTAATACAAATCCGTTGTCTAATGGCACAAACCGGTTATCCCCGGGCAAAATGGACTGCCCCGCTCTGTGCGCCCTATACTGATGGTCGTGACAAACAAGTCCCTTTCGCCATGTGTAGACGGTTGGATATTCCAGATAACTGTCCTGGCCCTGAAGCAGCGGAAGCGGTAAAAACGCTTTTTCAAGCGACGCCTCAACAAAATTGGGTTAATGAAATGACGTAAAGCCATAATGAAAAGCTCCACTGTGCTGGAGCTTTTTCTTTTATTGTTATCATAGGGTTAACCGCATAAAGAGCCCCTTACTACTATCGCCATTTTTTGCTTATGGGCAGGATAAGATGGGGCAGTGATAAAAAAAGATAAGCTACATTTTTAACCTCATTAATAAGGCTAAAATGTAGCTTATCACTTGGTGCGGTAGATGGGACTTGAACCCATACGCCTTGCGACATACGCACCTCAAACGTACCTGTCTGCCTATTCCAGCACTACCGCTTAGCAAGCAAACGTATTATACCATATCACTTTCACCCTTGCAAGTATTTTTTCTCATTCATATAACTTTTTATAAATCTCATAACTTCGGAAAACTGCTTCTACATACTGTCTGGTTTCCCCATAAGGAATATCCTCCAAGCTGTTTAGCTCACCATTCCACGTGCCGTCAGCCAACCACTGATCTACAACAGAAGCCCCCGCATTATACGCTGCAACAGCGCAAACCATATCGTCCGGATAATGGCTTTCTTCCAACCAAGCTAAATACCAACAGCCTGCTTGTATATTACAATAGGGATCTGAAAGAATGTCGTCAACGGTAAAAGTAAAACCAGCTTCCTCAATAATCCAAGTAGCCGTAGCAGGCATAATCTGCATCAAACCAGTTGCACTTTTCGACGAAGAAGCGTCAATATCAAACCCACTTTCTTCCCGGATCACCGCCATAGCTAACCATTTATCCACACCGTATTCTGCGCAAGCAGCTTCTACGGTTTCTTCATATTCTCTAGGGAAAAAATACTCTTCTATGCTTCTGTCGTGGGTTAATAACAGATAAATTCCTATAATTAATGCAACAAAAATCAGGATAAAGCCAAAACAGCCGCAGCCGCATGATTTCTTTTTTGTCATTCTATCTCCAGATAAAGCATTGCAGTTAAACTCATGCTTCTTTTTCTATCACTTTACTCTATCTTACCTTAGCCGTGTCAATTCTTGATACAACCGCTGAACCGTAGCAAAAAGCTCTTCTTCCGTACCATGGTTCTCAATAACATTATCCGCACGATGGATCAATTCCTCTTCCGGCAGCTGGAAGGCTTGCCGTGCTTGAATCGTTTTGATATCACATTGATCCCGTTTAGCAGCCCGGCAAAGACGGGTTTCTTCTGCTGCGGTAACTACCCAGTTTTCATCAGTAAGTTCACAAAGATCAGATTGGAACAACAACGCAGCCTCAATAATAGCCAATGAGAAGCCTGCTTTCTCATAAGCAGACAGCTTTTTTTTGATCTCCGCCGTAATCAAGGAATGGGTGATTTGGTTTAAGGCAGTCACCCGCCCCGGGGCTTCTTCTTGAAACACATAGGCAGCGATACTTTTTCTGTCCACTTTACCATTGGGCAGAAGAAAATCTCGCCCAAAGGTTTTTACGATTAAAGGATATGCCGGGCCAGTTGGCTCAATGATATCATGACCAATTTGGTCAGCGTCAATGACCGCAGCGCCTAATTGCCCAAAATATGTAGCAGCTAAAGATTTTCCACTGCCAATATTGCCAGTTAAACCAATAATTTTCACGCTTACTCCTCCCCTAGCTTTTGACAATGGGGGCAAAAACAAGTGCCACGGCCGCCTACGCGAATCTTTTGCATCCTCTCGCCACAACGAGGACAAGGTTCGCCTTCTCGCCCATAGGCCTGGAGAAATGCAGCATTTTCCCCCTTTTTCCCCTCACCATCTAGGAAATCGGAAAAGGTTGTCCCTTTTCGTTCAATTGCTTGCGTAAGAATGAAGCGAACTCCCTCCACCAAGCCCTGCCATTGTGCTTCTTTTAGCTTATGGCAAGGAGAAAGAGGGTGAATTCCTGCTCGAAAAAGACTTTCATCTGCATAGATATTGCCTAAGCCGGCAATGACTTGCTGATTCATCAGTGCATTTTTTATCGCAGACCGGCTCTTCCCTAAGGTTTTCCGCAAATAATCCGCGGAAAAATCCGACGACAATGGTTCTACCCCCAGTTTTTCTAAGCCAGGACATTTTGTTAACGTATCTTTGGTTAAATACCAAAACCCACCGAATCTTCTTACATCAGAATACCGCAATTGGGCATTATCATCCAGGTGCAAAATCAAATGGGTATGAGGTAACAAAGCTTGTTCTTTATTCGCACACAGCAACCGACCAGTCATCCGCAAATGTACCACCAAACGACAGTCTTCTGTCAGCTCCAAAATCAAATATTTTCCCCGGCGTGCCAAAGATAACACCTGCTTACCTTGGAGCCCAGTAACAAAGGCTTGTTGATCGGGATAATGAATTACTTCATTCCGAATCACCTCAATAGCGCAAATTTTTCTACCTGTTACTTTAGGCGCCAAAGAACATTTCACCGTTTCAACCTCAGGTAATTCTGGCATCTAGACTTCCACCTTTATTTTTTCCATATCATACCAATTGGGACCGATTTTTACATCTACAGTTAAAGGAATGCACAAGGTCACTGCGTTCTCCATCATTTTTTTGACCAACCCCGGCAAAACATCTTTATCTTCCGGAGCCATATCAAAAATCAGCTCATCGTGTACCTGTAACAACATTCTGGAGCGAAGGCCCATTTCCCGGATGCTCTGTTCAATAGTAATCATGGCTTTTTTGATAATATCCGCGGCGCTTCCCTGAATAGGTGCGTTAATGGCCATTCGTTCAGCAAAGCTGCGCAAATGATAATTGCGATTATTCAAATCTGGTAAATACCGCCTGCGGCCACAAATCGTTTCTGCATAACCATTTTCTCTGGCCTCGCTAATGGTATTTTTTTGATAGGCAGCTACACCAGGATATCGTTGAAAATATAAGGCAATATAATCCGCAGCTTCTTTTCGAGAGATTCCCAAATCGCGGCTTAATCCATAATCGCTAATCCCATAGACAATACCAAAATTAACCGCTTTCGCCGCTCTGCGTTGCTCAGGCGTAATTTCCTCGGGACTTATCCCTAAGACTTCAGATGCTGTGCGGCGATGGATATCTTCATTATGCAAAAAAGCAGCCTGAAGCTTTTCATCTCCAGAGACATGGGCCAAAATCCGCAATTCAATCTGGTTATAATCTGCCGCTAGAAGTTGCCAATCCTTTTCTCTTGCGCAAAAAACCTTGCGAATTCGGCGCCCAATCTCCTGCCGAACAGGGATATTCTGTAAATTTGGCTCCACGGAAGATAAACGACCTGTGGCTGCCACCGTTTGTTTAAAGCAAGTATGCAGCTTGCCATCAGCTGCAATAAGTTTTCCCATTCCTTCCGTATACGTGGAATGCAGCTTAGTCACCATTCGATAATCCAAAAGCAGCTTCGCAACGGGATACATCCCAGCCAAAGTCTCCATAACTTCAGCATCCGTAGAATAGCCGGTTTTCGTCTTTTTCAAAGGCGGAATTCCTAATTCTTCAAAGAGGACAACCCCCAGTTGTTTGGGGGAATTCAAATTGAAGGTATGCCCCACTTCCTGAAAAATGCTCGTTTCCAATTCTTCAGCTTTTGCTGCCAGTTCCTTGGACATTTCTTGCAAACTATGGGCATCCACACAAATCCCTTCCAGCTCCATATCCGCCAAGACAAAGGTCAGCGGAAGCTCCATTTCCATATAAAGAGGAAGCATAGCTTGGGCGTCTAGTTGATGACGAAGTATCTCCGCCAAGGAAGGAAGATTCGCTGCCCAGGCTAGTAAGTCTCTCTCATCATTGGTAAGAGAAAGGGGGACGCCATAAGCAGTCATCAGTTCGTCCAAACTTCTTTCACCAGCCGCGGGATCAAGAAGATACGCGGCTAGAGAAACATCGTCTTTCACTCCAGAAAGGGAGATGTTCTCCCGGGCGAACAGCTCGCTTAATTCTTTGGCTTGATACGTGATTTTTTGTATGGCAGGATTCTCTAAAACCTCTTTTATCTCTTGCAAGAGCTGACGATTATCTTGTAAATCAATGAGAAGGCCACTTCCCTCTATGCATAAAGCCAAGTACGCTAAATGCCCCAAAATAGCGCTATTTTGCCAGCGGCCTAACAATGAGATGGCGCCCTCTTTCGGCAAAGTCCCACAAAAAGCTTGGATTTCTTCGGATGAAGTAACTGGCTTAGCAGAAAGCCAAAATCCCTCTGCGGTGCAATCATCTTGGCTAGGCCAAGGTTTCCCCTCTGCATCCATTTCCTCTTCCGTAAGGGTCAAGGTTTTCGTCTGTTGTTTTTTTTGTTCGGTTAAGCCTTTGGCTAATTGTCTAAGCCCCAGCTTTGCGTATAAAGAAGCTAACGCTGTTTTATCAGCCTTAGGATCATAGGCAAAATCCGGCCAATGGATTTCCATGGGTACAGTACGGCAAATGGTACTCAGTTCCCGAGAAAGATAAGCCTGGTCCCGATAAAGCGCTAACTTTTCTTTTAGCTTTGCGCCATTAATCTCCGGTAAATGCGCATAAACTTCATCCATACTCCCATAAGTGGAAACCAATTTGATAGCGGTTTTCTCCCCCACTCCTGGTACACCGGGAATATTGTCTGAGGTATCCCCCATGAATCCTTTGATATCAATTAATTTTTGGGGTTCCACGCCATAACGAGCAAACACTTCCGCTGTATCATACCGCTGAATATCGGTGATCCCTTTTTTGGTCATAAAGACATGAACATGCTCGTCAATTAACTGGAAAATATCCCGATCCCCGGAAAAGATTTCTACCGTAAAACCAGCAGCCGCTCCTTGAGCAGAAAGAGTACCTAAAAGGTCGTCTGCTTCATAATCTTCCATTTCCAGCCAATGAATGTGAGATAAATCTAACACTTCCTTGATCAGTTCAAACTGACCTTTTAATTCATCAGGGGTACTTTGCCTTGTCCCTTTATACTCCGGGAACATTTTTGTGCGAAAAGTAATGCGGCTTTTATCAAAGCATACCCCCAAATAATCCGGCGCTTCCTGGGCAATCAGCTTATTTAGCATCATCATGAATCCATGTACCGCGTTGGTATAAATCCCATCAGCATTGGACAACAAGGGTAAGGCAAAAAAGGCCCGATGTAGTAAACTGCTTCCATCAATCAGCAAAAGTTTGCTCATTTGCTCTCCTCCATCATCAAACAGACACCAGAACGATGTTCTCTACTCTGTGGAAAACACAGATAAAAACTGACGAAAAGCGCTTGGTACAGAAACATTGGCAATAAGTTCCTCTTCGTCGAACCAAGAGAAACACTCTGCCTTTTCCCTGCACTGTATCACATAGCCTGTCATTTCCCATTGGATATGGGTAAAACAGTGGCTACGATGAACACATTGCTGAATATCAACTGGTGCACAGTGCCAAGCCTCTGCTTGACCAATTGCTTCTTGCGCCGATAAAGCACCTAAGGTATTCGGGAATTCCCAAAGTCCGGCCAAAAGTCCCTTTTCCTTTCGTTTTCTTAAAGCGAGTTTTCCCCCTACTGATAAAAGAAATACTGTCAACTCTTGCACTGTTCTTTGCTTTTTGGGCCTTTTCACCGGCAATTGTTCCCATATCCCCTGCTGATAAGCATTGCACAGGTTTATCAATGGACAGTTTGCACATTCCGGCTTACCTCGAGGGATACAAACCACTGCGCCTAACTCCATTAAAGCTTGGGTAAAACGGCCGCTGTTATGTTCAGGATAAATGTCAGCCAAAGCCCTAGATATTTCTCGTTTTACCTTCTGGTCTAAAATATCACCATAATAGGCGCTCAAACGGGTAATCACTCGTAACACATTCCCGTCCACTGCTGGTGTTCTTTGATCAAAACAAATAGAAGCAATGGCGCCAGCTGTATATTCTCCAATCCCTGGTAATTTTAATATTTTTTCATATGTACAAGGGAAAATTCCGCCATACTCCGTTATGATCATTTTTGCTGCTTTCCGTAAATTTCTGGCCCGGGAATAATACCCTAATCCCTCCCAGAGCTTCAGCAGGGTTTCATCATCACAGGAAGCTAAATCCCTGATTTCTGGCAGCGTAGCCAAAAATCGCTGATAATATGGTTTGACTGCTTCCACTCTGGTTTGCTGTAACATAATCTCAGAAAGCCATACGTGGTACGGCTGCTGATCCTGGCGCCAAGGTAATTCTCGTTTGTTTTCCTCATACCATGGCAACAAAAGATCTGGTAAGCCCCGAGGTAAGGTTAATGCGCTATTCATGCTTTGTTCCTATTGCCTGCTTAATGGAAAGGGCAATCCGTTTTTTCTCAACATCTACATTCAATACCACCGTGTCTACAATATCCCCAACCTGCAAAATTTCTGCAGGATGTCGGACAAACTGTTGACTTAATTCAGAAATATGAACCAAGCCATCTTGATGTACGCCAATATCCACAAACACCCCAAAATCTACCACATTGCGTACGGTTCCTTTTATCCGCATCCCTGGCGCCAGATCC
>CAKRYM010000069.1 GCA_934427095.1 uncultured Bacillota bacterium
GCCTTGCCCGCCGCCTTGCCCGCCGTCTAAACCTGCTTGTCCACCACCCAAGCCAAGTTGTTCAAGTCCTGCCAAACATGTTTGGCAGATCTCTTCTGAATTAACGCTTTCCTTACCGCCGCATCGGCGAATTTGCGAGGTGGAAGTGGAGCTTAGCCATTGTCCGGGTGCACAAGTGGCGCAGTTTACCGTTACCGTGGATTATGAGGATTGTTGTGGATGCCGGCGTTGCTTGCGGCGTTCTTGCCAAAAATGCTTATTCTTACCTGCGCGGGTTTGCCAGATTTGTTTGAAGGGCACGCCCAATTTTACTGAGCATTGCGGCACCCTTACGGTGTTTGTGGAGCTGACGGAAAAAGACAGCGCCGGGGCATAATCCTTCCTGCTTCGCATAAGATGAAGCAAGGGAGGTTGAAATGCTCAGACGTTTGCTGTATGCCCTGCTGTGGCCCCTGGGTGTATTCCTGGTGGGAGGGCTATTTTTTACCGCCTTGTCCGCTTTAACGGACACAGAACGAAATGTGTCATTGCTGTTCCTCCTTTGGATTTCTTTTCTGCCTGTGGTATCTGGCTGGGCTGTGGGGAGCCATACCCCACGGCCCGTGCCGGAAACCGCCCTGCGTACCGCCATTGTCTGGGGAGTACTGCCTTTGTTGGCGGTTTGCCTATTACCGGGGGTGTATCCTGGTCCAGGACTCTTTTGTTGGGTACTGGGCGCGGCTGCCTTGAGCGGGTTTGGTGTATACTTAGGCGCAGCGTACACTATGGGGCGGCATATAAAGGCAGGAACAAAGCTGGAGGAAGAAGAACAATAACGGCCCCTCAATCAGAGGGGCCGTTATGCTTTATGGATTTACGTTTCCTAGCTTATTTTTGGCAGCAAACCATGGCCGTGGTGTTGATGATATCTTCCACGCTGCATCCGCGGGAAAGATCGTTCACCGGTTTATTCATCCCTTGCAGAATGGGGCCGATAGCTTCCGCACCGCCGAAGCGCTGTACGGCTTTGTAGCACACATTGCCAGATTGCAAATCGGGGAAGACCAGAATATTGGCATTGCCTGCTACCTGGCTGTCCGGGGCTTTCAGTTTGCCTACGGAAGGTACGATGGCAGCGTCCATTTGCAGCTCGCCGTCAAGGATCAGATCCGGGTATTTTTGGTGAGCAATGCGTTCTGCTTCCGTTACTCGATCCACCAGTTCATGCTTGGCGCTGCCCTTGGTGGAAAAGCTCAACATAGCAACGCGGGGCGTTTCAATCCCAGCGATATCCGTAGCGGTTTGCGCAGTGCACCAGGCGACTTCCGCCATTTGTTCAGGCGTGAGGGTAGGGTTGACGGCGCAGTCTGCAAAAACCAGAACGCCTTCCTGTCCATATTCGGTACGGGGCGTAATCATGATAAAGGAGCCGCTGACCGTGGAAATGCCAGACTTGGTCTTGATGATCTCAAAGGCGGGGCGGAGCACATTGCCCGTGCTGTTTTGCGCACCGGCTACCATTCCGTCGCAGATATCTTTTTTCACCATCATGACGCCAAAATAAAGCTGGTTTTGCATGGTGGCTTTGGCTTGTTCCAGGGTAATCCCTTTTTTCTTGCGGATTTCTGCGTAGGTTTCTATGAAATCGTCCTTCCAAATGGATTTGGCAGGATCCACCAGATCGATACCGGTAAGATCTACCCCTTCCTCTTCGGCGACCTTTGCGATGCCATCCTCTGGGCCAACCAGGGTGATTTTGCAGATGCCGGCTTTGGTGATCATCTCTGCTGCCTTCAGGGTGCGGGGTTCAGTGCCCTCTGCCAAAACGATGTGTTTCCCCAATGAGGCGGCTTTGGCTCGTACGGATGAGATCAAGTCGATTCCCATATTTGCGTGATACCTCCATTTTTGCGTAAAATAATTTTGTTGCAAATTGCACAATAGTTATTTTACTACAAAATATTGGAGATTGCAATTTTTTCATTTTTCGGAACATGAGAAACAAAATAACGCAAACCGCGGACTTCTTTTTGCGCTTCTTTTACGTCTTGCTGTAAAAGTGCGGTTTCCAAATCCGTTAGACCGATTTCAATATCGCGGATATCATCATGATCAATCAAAATTTGCCAGCGGTGGGAAATTTTTCCCCATTTTTCTTGGAATTCTGTTAACAAGAGTAAAGCGCTTTGCCATTCCTGGGTGGAGATCAGCGCTTCTAACTGGTTTAAATCCTCCACCAATTGGTCGGCGCTGGTCTGAATATAGAGAATGGAAAGAAAACACCCCACTGCCAATAGAAAAAGGAGAAAAAGCACAAGAACAGTCTGTTTCATGCTTCCACCTGCCTTTGTTCTTTTCGCTGCCAAAATAGCTTACCTTTGGCATCTAAGCCAGCCAGGAATAAATCTTTGGGTTGTCCTGCATGGGCTTTTGCTAACCGTTGCTTTAGCCAGGTTTCATCATAACCTAGGGCTTTTAAGCCGTTACGATTAATTTTCCCATCGAGAATTAACAGCTCTCCTGGTACTTCTTTTTCGGGGGAAGCACAGTAATCCCCCAACTCCATGGGGCGTTGTTCTGTTTTGGGCAAAACGGAAAGTTGGCCGTTGGTTTCCATGATGGCCGTATCAATGGCGCTTAAATCAAAATAGCCCTGGGCGCGGCTTAATTCCTGTAAGTCGTTGAGATTTACCCTGAGCTTGCGCATATTGTTTTCCTGTAGAATTCCCTGTTGAATTAAAATCACCGGTTTACCGCAAAGTAAGATGCGGATACGCTGCGAGATCAGACAGAGCAGGGAAAAGAGCAGCTCTAATAAGGCGATGGTGGCGATGGGCACGACGCTATTGAGCAAAGGGGTCATATTGCTTTGCATGGCAATGGTGGCCATATCCGAAACAATTAATACCACCACCAGCTCAAAAGGCTGCAATTGCCCAAGTTGCCGTTTACCCATGGATTTCATGGCACATAGGGTCAGCAGATAGAGAAAAATGGTACGAATAAGAATTAAAGCCATAACAACCTCCTTGGTGTTATGGCTTAGTTTGCTTTCTAAATCATGCTTTTATTCTAGATCAGGGCTTTATTCTAACCCATAATCTAGATAGTCTGTAATCCCATGAATATCCATCCAATACCGTTTGGCATTCATCATTTTATCAATCAGGGGATCATGGCTACCAAAACGGCGGTCCAGCTCAGCCCGGAGTCGATAAAGATCATTATAGGTGAGATAGGGATAATCTGTTAATCCCATGGACCCATCAGGCATATAGGCGTATTGCAAATTTCCATCCGGCATGATCCAGTTATCTCCCAAAAAGAGAATACCATTGAGCATTTTTTTTGCCAGCTGCAAGTATGCTCCGTCGCCGCTTAAATCATATAAATCGTAAAGCACCAGGATTTCGGCGATTTGATGGTTTAAGGAACAATGGGTGGGACTGCTTCCTCCTTCATGCCAATAGTCCCAGATCAACCAACCTTCTTCTCCTTGTCCATTGGTAATGGTGTGGTGGCAGGTATTTGCCATGGTTAGGAAGAAGTTTCCATAAGCCAAAGCCGCGTCTCGAAAGGCAATTACCCCCCATTCCTCCGCTTGTTGGATAAGTGCTTCTACTAGGTCGGAATTAAAACGGGTGTCATAAAAGCCACCGCCGATGCCGTAATCCGTTGCTAGCCAAGTGGACTTGCCATAAGTGGGAAAATAACCGCTATCTGTTTGCAGGCGGCTCATGACGTCTAGCATGGGCAGGGCCAAATCATCGGCGCCTCGGCCGCTGTCCTCAGCCAAATCCACGGAAAGATAAGCGGCGATCAGCAGGTGGTAGTAATTTTGCCCATAAGGTTCGTAAGTGCTGGGCGTGGTGTAATAGTATCCGTCATAGCACCAACGATGCTCTCCGGTAAACGTATAGCTGGCCCAACGTTCCTGTGTAGCCTCATCTTCCCAATCCACCAGTTCCTCTTGGCTATACACGCAAAAGGAATCAAACAGAATTTCTTCTGCCACAACGGGAACATAAAAGACAAGCTGCCAGCCGTCTCCTTTTTGCCATAATTCCATCCAGCCGTCTTGTTCAGCCACAGCTTCCAGCATCCAGTTCCCTTGCGGCCGGTAAGCTTGGGGCGGCGTAAGGATGAGATGCTCCGCTGTGGTATCAATAAAATACGTTTCTACTGAATAAGTTCCTGCGGCAAGGGGTTGTTCTACCCAGCGCTCTGTTTCGCTATCATAATAACGCAAATTCCCGTCACCCTTTAAGAGGAGGGAAAAACTACATAGGCGTTCTTTGCCAAGATTTTCCGTTTCCGTGTTGAAACGGATACGCTGCTGCAGGAAACTATCCCCATTGGGCAGAAGGTATTCCCTGTTTTTCCGGATGACTTGATCCGTTTCCCAGTCTTGGGTGTAGATTAAGGCGTCGCCTTTGGCCGTTTGCAGGGCTTCCGCTGGAGAAGTGGCTTCCGCTGGGGAAAATGCCGCGATTTTCTCTTCCGCCGGCGCATCCTTTGGCGCAACCGGAGAAAGACAGCAGCTGCCGCTAACGAAAAACAGGATAAGCAGGCTAAAAGATAAGATAAGCAGATGGGTATAACTTTCTAACTTATTGGTCATGAAAAAATATCACTCAAAATTCAGCTATTTTCGATCTAGAATACAATTCTCTTTTTGATTGCGTTTCCCTTTTGTGGTATACTATTTATACTTTTCGGTGAGGTGAATGTGAATGAAACGGATTGCGCTTTTGTTGATGATGTTAACGCTGACTTTGTTCTGCACCGCTTGTCATGTGGATTATCCCGACCCGGGCTCTGTTGGGTTGGAGGAGGAAGCCGCGGCTCCGCCCAATTTGTTTTCCTTTACGGAGGGATTTAATTTTTTGTTTATTAGCGATACCCAGGCTGCTTTGGGTACGGGGGATTATAGTGATTTACAGACGTTGATGACCTCAGCTTGTGCGGAAGAGCATAACCTTAGCTTTATTCTGCACGGCGGTGATGTGGTTAATACCGGCATGGATGCAGAGGGGAATCTGCTGGACGAATGGCCTGCTTTTACCGAAGCTATGGCGCCTGCCGGTGATTTGCCGGTTCGTGTGACTTGGGGGGATGAGGATGATGATACGTTGCTTTCCCATTTCTCCATGGAACAAAACGGCCCGGACGAGCTGCTGAATCATTTTTATAGTTTCAGTTATGAGAACGCACACTTTATTTTCTTAGACGGCACGTTGATGGGTTTGCACCGGCAGGAATATCAGGATTGGTTGAGATCGGACATTACCGCCACGGATAAAGAATGGAATATTGTGATTTGCCATTATTCTTTGTATCCCACGGTGCTGGACCAAACGGCGGAAGAGCGTGCCACAGCTCAGCGGGAGATTTGGGAATCTCTTTATCAGGAATTAGGCGTGGATTTGGTTCTCTGTGGTTATCAGGGCGCTTATTCCCGCACGTATCCTATCTATCAGGGAGCGGAATCTGAGGACGGCGTCATCTATATCACGGCGGCCAGTGGCGTCAACCAGGCTACCGCAGTACAGGAGTTGGATTATGTAGCTGCCTCTGCGGTAGGAACACCCAATTATTGCCTGTTCAACATTAATGGCAATGCCTTGACGATGAAGGCTTATGATATGGAAGGCACTTTGTTGGACACCTTGGAATTGACAAAAGAATAAGCGCTTAGGACCGGTCTTTTGACCTGGCTTAAAGAGAATAAAGCCTCCTTTTCTTGGGCATACTGCTGCGGAAAGGGAGGTTTTTTTATGGGGAAAAAAGCGAAGCCTGAGCCCTGGTATCAGGAAATGTTGGATCAGCGGCTGCCAAAGAAAAAGATTTTTCGCAATTGCCTAGTTGCTTTTTTGTCTGGCGGCACCTTATGCGCCGCGGCAGAGGGAGCGGATATACTGATTCAGGCCAAAACCGCCCTGACCAGTGAAGAAAGTGCGGGTGTGGTGTTATGTTCTGTCATTGCCCTGGCAGCCTTAGTCACAGCTTTAGGGCTTTATGATAAATTAGGGCAAAAGCTTGGGGCGGGGATTGCCGTGCCCATCAGCGGTTTTGCCAATTCCGTTGCCGCTTCTATGCTGGAGCACCGTTGCGAAGGGTTGGTATTAGGCAGCGGTTGTAATAGCTTCAAGCTGGCCGGCGCAGTGGTAGTCTTTGGGATTGCTTCTGCCTTTGGGGTTTCTCTGTTGGCCTTATTATTCGGCGTAGTGTAAGGAGGGAACGGGTATGACAGATGCAGTACAAAGGAGATCCCGGCAAAGTTGGGAGTTTTTACAACCCGTTTGGGTACTGGGCAGCGCCGGGGTAGTCGGACCCAAGGAAGGCGAGGGGCCTTTGGGGAAAGAGTTCGACTATATCTTTCCTGAGCTTAGGTTAGAAGAAAAAAGCTTTGAACGAGCAGAGCAAAAAATGCAGCAGAAAGCCGTTGATCTGGCTTTGGCCAAAAGCGGTTTATTACCGGCGGATATTGATCTGTTACTGGGCGGGGATTTGATTAATCAGATTACGCCTAGCTGTTTTACAGCCAGGGGATTGGGGGTGCCTTTTTGTGGAACATTCACCGCTTGCGCAACTGCCGCAGAGGCATTGTCCTTGGCGGCATTGGCCGTTGCTTCCGGCGCAGCTTTACACAGCATGGCTATGGCCAGCAGTCATACCTGTACTGCCGAACGACAATTTCGTTATCCCAATGAATACGGCGCACAAAAACCCCCGTACAGCCAGCAAACCGCTACAGCGGCAGGAGCTGTTGTCTTAGGCCGACAGGAAAGCGGCGTCCGAGTGCGGGGTGTCACCATTGGCCGGGTATTGGATGAAAAAATTAGCGATCCTTTTCAGCTAAACGCAGCCATGGCGCCGGCCTTTGCCGATACGTTGACCGCGCATCTCTTTGCTTTTGGCCGTACGCCCATGGATTATGATTTGATTTTAAGCGGGGACTTAGGCCGCTACGGTATGGCTTTGGCGCAAGATCTTTTGGCTAGACAGGGAGTAACTTTACCTGAAGAGCGGTTTTTTGACTGTGGATTGCTGCTGTATGGTAATACGGACAGCGTGTTTTCCGGGGGAAGCGGCTGCGGTTGTAGCGCCTCTGTGGGCTTCGGCCCGATTTTGCATCGGTTACAGGAGGGGAAATACCGCCGGGTTTTACTGATTGCCACTGGGGCGTTGCTTTCGCCCTTGTCTAATCAACAAGGGGAGACCATCCCCGGTATTGCCCATTGCGTAGAATGGGAAGGAGGATATGCCCATGCCTGATCTTTTGCTTTCTTTAGGAAAGGCTTTTTTGGTCGGGGGCGGTATTTGTGTGGTAGGCCAGCTTCTGCTGGATGCCGCCAATTTAACCCCAGCCAATACCATGAGCGTATTGGTGACCACTGGGAGTGTGACCG
>CAKRYM010000070.1 GCA_934427095.1 uncultured Bacillota bacterium
GAGCAGGACTAGGGTGAGCAAAACTTTTAAGCCCGTTGGCGCTTGATGCAACGGGCTTTTTCCCTGAGCGTATTCTTCTAGGGCCATGGGGCTAATGAAGGGCTTTGTCATGACGTTTTTGCCTGAAGCGAATGAGATAGGCTAGTAATCCCGCTACAGCCGCGGTAATGACAGCGCCAAGGATACCCGCCACAGAAGTGTGGCTATAATCTGGATCAATGGCAGATTGCATTTGTACGGTTTCTGCTTGTTGGTGCAAGGTTGTTGCACCGGTAAGTTCTGGGCTGCCGGTGATGGATTGGATAGACCATTCCAAGCCGTCAGGAGCGGCAGAAGCCAGTAAACTCAAGCCGCCGCCAATGAGTAAAGCCAAGATGGCTAAGGTAAGGGCTGGTTTGGATAACGATATCTTTTGTTCGCTTGCGCTGCGTTCTAGGGCGAGGATTTCCGGCCTTTCTTGATAGAGAAAGAGCAACACACCACCAGTAATGATGCCTTCTAAGATGCCGATAGCCAAATGAATGGGCTGCATCAGCAAGAGAAATTGGCCAAAGGGTAAGGCTGTTACCCCAGAGAGCGTAGTTTCCAGGACCACGCCAAAAGAACCCAGTTGTAAAGAGAGAATCGCCCCCAGCAAGGATACTGGTAGGAGACGCTTTTTCCGGTTGCCTTGTTTTAGCAAAGGTGCAACGAGTAGCGGGTAAATGAGCAGACAAGGAATGACGCCCATGTGAAAAACATTACAGCCTAAAGCTAACAATCCGCCATCCGCAAAACAGAGGCATTGAATGAATAACACCACGGTCATGGTCAGCAAAGCGGGCTCTGGGCCTAATAAAGCGGCCAGGAGAATACCACCGCCTAAATGACCGGAAGCTCCGGTTAAGGGAATGCTGACATTAATCATTTGCCCGGCAAAGACAAAAGCGCCGCTTACACCCATTAAGGGAATAAGCTTAGCGTCCGGCTTTTCTTGGCGAATTTTCTTGCCGCAATATACGCAGGCGGCGGCAGATACCGCGTCCATGGTTAAAGCAACAGCAGGGGAGAGCAGCGCGTCTGCCATATGCATAGAGTATTCCTCCTTAGACACCTTTTCGGCGGTTTTCTTTTAGTATAAAAAAGAAATATCCCGCCCACAAGCCCGGTGGGGGGATATGATGAGGAAAAAATTGTGCTGCCTTTATTTCAAATATTGATCAATGGCTTTGGATAAGTCATCCAACACTTTTTGATTGTCGGTCTTAACGGCTTCTACTACGCAGCCGTTGATATGATCCTGCAAAATTAGCTTACCCACATTATTGATGGCTGCTTTTACCGCGGCAATTTGAATCAGCACCTCGCTACAATCCCGGCCGTCTTCCACCATTTTTCGAACAGATTTCAAATGGCCAATGGCTCTAGAAAGCCGATGAATCACCGCTTGGGTATGAGCATGAGTATGGGTATGGGTATGGGTACCTGGGCCGTGTTCATGCGGCGTTTCACTGTCAATGGATGGATGTTGATGTGTGGTCATAAAGACACTCCTTTGAAAACGGGTAAATCATGTACGATATCTGGGACATTGTATTTTTGATTATCCGGATTATGGGACAGTATTTTTGTTATGCTGAAAGCAGACAAAAGGGAGGTGTCACCTATGGAAAGAAGAAAACCGATGAACAAACCCCATCGAGGCATGTTAGGATTGGCTAGCTTTTTCTGCCTGCTTTTGATGTCTTATTTCAGTTATGGCGGCAACCCGATCGGTTACGGTCTAGCCTTGGCTTGTTTTTTATACACCGCTTTGGGTTTCCTGGCTTTCTTGCTGCACAGACATTAAGGCAAAATAATCTGCAGCAGTCATATGGTAAGCCATACAGTCGTGATAAACTCCGTCCCAGGTGCGTAAAGCATTGCGCATTTTAAAACGGAAAGAAAAGCCTAGCTTTTGCGCTACACGACGGGAATTCTCATTGTCACAAAAATGATAAATGGTCATTTCATCTAGTTTTAGCTCGGTAAAGGCAAAAACCATAACCTGCCGACAGGCTTCACTCATCAAGCCATGTCCCCAATAAGCAGGGGACATGGAAAAACCTAGCTCACGATGAATGTCCTGCGGTTCTGTGCGGTTTCCATCATGATAAATTCCTACGCAACCGATGACCTTATTGCTGGCTTTATGCTGAATCGCCCAGATATATTTTTGCCGGCGGTAATTACGAATCACCAGATAGCTTTGGAAGATACTGGTATGAGGTGGCCAACCTGCTGGCGGCCCAACACGAGGATCTTTGGCATAAGCATAAAAGTCCCGGGCGTCTCTTATACGCCAGGGACGCAGGATTAACCGCTCTGTCTGCATGAGCGGCGGCTGATGTTTGGCAAATAAGCGCATAAATGTTTTCCTTTGTGCGGGATAAATGAGGAATGAATTAAGCCTTTTCTTTCATTTCGGCTAATAAACCAGCCGCATAAGCCACCAGCTCCACGCAGGGCCGTTTACGGTAATATTCGGGGCTACGGTCTTCTGGTTTGGCGCCTGGGGTGGTGTTTACGCCTTGAAGGAGTTCCCGGCAAACAATGCTACCGTTATCTTTTTTGAACTGGTTTAATAATTCTTGCGTGCGGGCATAAACAGCAGCTTTACCTTCCTTATCCTCCGGATCTGGGCTACCAAACAGAAGTCCTGTTGCCATGGCCATGCCAGTGGCTGCGCCGCAAACTTCTCGCATGCGGGAAATACCAGCGCCCAGTGGTTGCCCTAATTTGGCTGCGGTTTCTTGGTCTAATCCGCATTCGTCTGCAAAGGCTAGTAAAACCGATTGGGCACAGTTATAACCCGTGCGAAAAAGCAAGCGGGCTTTATTTTCATAATAGATTTTATTTCGTTTTGTTTCTGCCATGGGTTTTCCCTTTCCCCGTTAAACGGGCAGTATTTCCGCGTTTTTTCTCTTTTTGTTTTCCTGAGACGCTTTTCTCGTTGTTGTTATGATATTTGTTGTGGTTGCATTTAGAGGGAAGTGTGGATGCTGCCTTTTTCTCCAGCGGCCGTGGGGGGATCAGACAGTTGGGCCCAAAACCAATTAAATCTGTGCGTTTCGCTAAGTATAGTGCTTCCCGCACTAAAGCCCAATTCTTTTCTTCCCGATAATGGATCAGCGCTCGCTGCAAGGCTTTTTCATGGGGATTTCTGGTTACGTAAACCGGCTCCATGTTGCGGGGGTCCAATCCCGTATAATACATACAAGTGGATACCGTAGAAGGCGTAGGGTAAAAGTCCTGTACTTGCGGGGGGCGGATATGATGATCCCGTAACCATTCCGCTAATTCGATGGCTTCTTTTAGGCTGCTGCCAGGGTGAGAGGACATGAGATAGGGCTCAATATATTGATCCTGTCCAGCGGCAGCATTTAAGCGCCGATACTTGTCCAGAAAAGCTTCGTAGACATGAGCCGGTGGTTTCCCCATATAGCGTAGGACTTGATCAGAAATATGTTCCGGCGCTAATTTTAAACGGCCGCTAATATGATGAGCGATGATTTCCTTAAGGAAAGCATCGTTTTTTTCTGCTAGTACATAATCAAAGCGGATACCGGAACGGATAAAAACTTTTTTGATGCCAGGGATTTTTCTTAGTTTGCGCAGAAGCTGAAGATAATCGGTATGACTAGCGTCTAAGTTGGGACAAGGGGTTGGGAAGAGACATTGTCGGTTAGGACAACTGCCTTTTTTCCCTTGCTTTGCGCAGGCGGGGTGACGCATATCCGCCGTGGGGCCGCCAATGTCATGGATATATCCCTTGAAATCAGGATCTTTGGTTAGAAGCTGAGCCTCTTGGCATAAGGATTCGTGACTGCGGGCGGTAACGATACGCCCCTGATGAAAAGTGAGGGCGCAGAAATTACAGCTTCCGAAGCAGCCCCGGCAACTGGTTAAGCTAAATTTTATCTCTTGGGTAGCTGGAACACCCCCCAGCTTGGCATAGCTGGGATGTTCTTTACGGGTATAAGGTAAGCCATAGACTTGATCCAGCTCTGGCTGGGAAAGAGGTTTCGCAGGCGGATTTACCACTACAAATTCTTTTTCCCCATAAGGCTCAAGTAACCGTTTACCAGTAAAAGGATCAGCGTTTTGATATTGTATCCGGAAACTTTCTGCATACGCCCGCTTATTTTGTGTAATTTCCGCAAAGGAGGGCAAGGTGAGGGCATCATAAACATTTTCCCGACTTTTGGTGGCATAAGCGGTGCCAGGGATAAAAGTGATGTCCTGAATCTTTAGCCCGCTGGACAAGGCCTCGGCAATTTCTATGATAGAGCGTTCCCCCATGCCATAAGAAAGCAAGTCCGCTTGCGCATCCAGAAGAATGGAACGGCGTACCTTGTTGGACCAGTAGTCATAATGGGCCAACCGGCGTAGGCTGGCTTCTACGCCGCCGATGATAATGGGAGCGTCTGGATAAAGACTACGGATCAGGTTGCAGTAAACAATGACGGCTCTATCTGGCCGTTTGCCAATGCACCCACCTGGCGTATAGGCATCGCTATTGCGGCGTTTTTTCGCTACAGTATAATGATTGACCAGGCTATCCATATTTCCGGCGCTGACCAAAAAACCTAAGCGAGGCCGGCCAAACAGATCAATGCTGTGGCGATCTTTCCAGTCCGGTTGGGAGATGATTCCCACTCGATAGCCATTGGCTTCCAGTAGACGGCTGATGATGGCCGCGCCAAAACTGGGGTGATCTACATAAGCATCCCCCAATACATAGGCGAAATCTACCTGATCCCAACCACGGTCTTCCATCTCTTTTCTGCTAATGGGCAGAAATTGTGTTTCCTGGCTATTCATAGTTTTATGATAACGAAATTTAAGAAAAAAGGCAATGTTTTTCCGGGCATTTTCTAATTCAGCGGCAGATTTTGGCAGGAAATGCTCGGTGCTTAACGGAATGAAATATATATTTGTGAAAATTTTTTAGGCCAAGCAAGGTTAGCTGATTTTGGTCATTTACTGAAAGAGATGGAGGCTGCTTCATGGCGCAGCAAAAATTTGTGGTGACGGAAAATACGGTTTGCGTGCAGCATTGCCGGCGCTTACGCTTACAAGGGGATACTGGGGCAATGACAAATCCCGGACAGTATGGGCTGATTCGCCAGCCCGTACAAGGCGTGGTATTCATTGCGGATTGGGATGACGAGCAGCTTACGGTTTATTATGATGATCGTCTTTCCTTGGGATTAGCCTTTGCCCAGATTGAGCCGGGCCAAGAGGTTGAATTAACCTTAGGCCTAGGCAATGGCTTTGCTTGGGAAAAAAGTAGTGTCTTGCCCGTATTGGTAGGTAGTGGCATAGAAGCCGCGCCTTTGCTAGCTTTAGGTAGGGTATTGGCACAAAATGGCCGTATGGTTACAGCTGTTTTGGAATTTGCAAACAAAGAGCAAGTATTTTTGGCAGAGGAATTACGGTCCTTTGGTGTCGAGGTCTTTTTGGCAACGGCTGACGGTAGCGTAGGAATGACTGGTAGCGCTAAGGATGTGTTGGAAGCCATTGGTGTGGGCAGCGGCGTTTATGTTAGTGGACCGGAAGATTTCCTTTTGCAAATACATACTGCGGCTGGTTGTAGCGGAGAATATCTTTTATCTTCCCGTTTACATTGCGGAGAAGGAAAATGCGGCGGCTGCGATTATCAGACGCCTTTTCGGGTAAAAAAATTATGCCAAGATGGGCCGGTGTTAACGGGCGGGGAGTTAATGCCCCAATAAATCCAGAAAAAACGTGTTTATGCAAAAGGAGTGACGGGAATGGCCCAAGAACCAGTATCATTTGTAAAATATGACCGCAATAGTCGGGTAAAGCCGGGGTCTTTGGTAAAGTGGATAATCAAAGTCATTCAGGGCATGTTGATCGGCGGCGGCGCAATTTTGCCAGGAATTAGCGGCGGTGTCCTCTGCGTTAGCTTCGGTATATATCAGCCCATGATGTCCGTGATTGCCCATCCTAAGCGAAATTTAGGGAAATATTGGCCCCTGCTTTTGCCAGTAGGCATTGGCTGGGTATTGGGATTTTTCTTTTTTGCTAATGCCATAGAGCTCATGTTTTCCTTTTCGGAAACCCTTTCTATTTGGCTATTTATCGGTCTGATTGCTGGCACTTTACCAGCTCTTTATCAGGACTCTGGTAAACAAGGTCGCACCAAAGGCGGATATATCGGCATGGTCATTGCCTTTGTTCTCTTTTTGGCGTATATGCTTTTCGCGCAATATGGCGGAATTTCTGCCAATATTACGCCTAATGCGGGTTGGTTCTTTTTCTGCGGTATTTTGTGGGGACTTTCGGTGATCGTGCCTGGCATGACCAGTTCTTCCGTATTGATTGCCATGGGTTTGTTTATGCCCATGACCAGCGGTGTGGCGGCTATGGATATGAGCGTGCTTGTGCCCATGGGAGCCGGGGTCATTGTAGTGGTGGTTGTCATGGCTAGGTTGGTAGATTATCTGTTCCGGACCTATTATACCATTGCCTATCATTGTATTATCGGTTTTGTCTTGGCTTCCACTGTGGTGTTGATTCCTTTGGAATATTCTGGTATACAAGAAATTCTTCTTTGCGCGGTTTTAGCTGTGGCTGGGTTCTTTGTGGCTTGGGCCATGGAGAAATCCGGTAAAGATGATGAGATAACAGAAAACCGTTCATGAACGTTTATGTATAAAAGAAAAGAGCGCTTCCGAGGCGCTCTTTTCTTTTATTTCGGTTCCTTTCCTTGTTGGAAGAGACGGATCATTTCTCCGGTTAGGCTGATACCATTATCCGTATAAGGGATTTTATCTCGCTGATACCAGTTGGCTTCTGCCAGTTCGGTTAAATCGGTATGAATTTCCCGGCTTCCTTCTACATCGCAAAAGAAACCCATTAATAAAGATTGCGTAAAGGGCCAGGGTTGGCTTTTATAATAACGTAAATTACATACGGTTAACCCGGTTTCTTCTTGCACCTCTCGGCGCAGGGTATCTTCTATGGTTTCCCCGGTTTCACAGAAGCCGGCAATTAAGGCCAGATTTTGGTATGGCCGTCCTTGATAGCGGGTAAGGAGAAGGTTATCTCCGTCAGTAACCGCAGCGATAATGGCAGGAGAAATTTGGGGGTAACGAATCGTTCCGCAGTTCGGACAGACCAAAGCCCGCTCTGTATGGCTTGGCTGTAAGGCCTGACCACAACTACCGCAGAAACGGTTGTTGGTATACCAGGTCCATAAATGATAAGCGGTAATCCCCGCATAGCTTAACCAACGGGGTTCTTTTTGCCGGAAAACGCTAATGGATTGCCAGCGGTAATGGGGAAGCGATGGGGGCTCTTGTCCTTGATAGAA
>CAKRYM010000071.1 GCA_934427095.1 uncultured Bacillota bacterium
ACCAAACACCCCGTGATTGGTACCGGTCAATACCCCGGCTCTGTACAGAAAATAAATATCTCCTGCATAAAGATCATTTTCCTGTACATCAGGGATAGAAGCAAACGCTACCTCATTCACAGGTTCCAAGGCTTCTTCTGGGAAAGCATGGGCCAAAAGGGAAGCGAATTGTTCCCGGCTCACCGGCGCGTCATAATCCGGATTATCCAAATCCAATAAGAAGCCGTTTTCCTCAGCATAAGTCACAAAGACCTGATACCACTGGGGATTGGGTACAAAGCTAAAATCATAATCGATCTGATAATAGGTAGCGTGCAGACGGCAGGCTAGGGCCACTGCCTGACCCAAAGTCACTTGGCCGTCAATGTCAAAATTGGTTTCGCTTTCCCCATTCATGAGACCATATTCATAAGCTGTGGCAATGTTTTCCGTATACCAATCGTCCTCTACATCCGTGAAAAGGCCGTCGGAATAAACCAATGACCGGAAAAAATTCTCCAAGCCAGCCACTTCTGCATCTGCCCATTGGGCGTACAGCGTGGTGTCTTCATGCAAAAGAACCGTATTGGCAGCGGTAATTTTTGTACCGCCCTCAGGCTCTGTATACCAGCCCATGAAAATAGCATCATCCAGGGTAGGAGTGGGCAGTTCGCCATAGGCATAGCCATAGTCCACGGTGATTTCCGGGAAATCCTCTTCTCCGTCGGTAGAATCAAAGGAGAGCAGGTATTGTCCCGGGCAGCAAATACCGCAAGTATCAGAAAAGCTGCTCTGGCCATACCAGGTATAGCCGCAATCCTGGCAAACATACGTTTGCAAATGGTGATGGCCCTGAGTCGTCAGGTCATATTCCATGTCGTAACGGACATGTTCGCAATAAGCAAGATCATAAGCGTAGCCATCCGCTACCCGACGGACAGCACAAAGGGAACTAAGCCAAGTGCCGCCCCGACCATTGCTGGCCGTTAAAGGAGACAACACCGAATCACTGGAGCCAGAGGACATATGGACCATTTTTCCATCGCCCACATAAACCCCGGCATGATCGCTGCCACTACCATAAAAGCAGAAGAACAACAAATCTCCCGGTTGCAGATTCGTGTAATCCCCATGCTTCACAGCGGAATAATCCACTGCGGTTCCTAAGTAACGTTGATTATACTGCTGCTTTGGCAAGGTAATACCACATTGTTTCGCAACATAATACACCAAGCCACCGCAATCCATACCCGAAAGGGAAGTGCCGCCATAGCAATAAGGGACATACTGCGCTTCTACTTTCAGCGCCATGTCTTTCAGCTCCTGTCCGGTGGCGGCGTCTGCGGGCTGCAGCGGAATGGCCAAAAGGCCGAGAGTCATGATAGCTGCCAACAGGAGGGTGTGCATTGTTCTTTTCATGATTTGTTTTGACGTATTTCCTTTCCTAAATTTTGCAGCTGATTTTCGGAAACGAACCGTTTTGACTCTATTGGCTTCGCCCTCCCGAAGCAAAACCCTTTTTTTTCTCCCCTTTCTCTTTGAAAAAAGTTTAACAATTCTTAATAAAATGAAAAGAAATGCTGGCGTTTTCCCAAAAAGTTCAGAAAAACCCAACATTTCCTCCACATTGTCAAGTAAAAAAATTCGCTGATTTTCCGTCAGATCAGGTTTTCACCGCTCTCTGCGGCAAACAAATGTAAATTTTCCGGGGCAAAATCCAAATTCAAAGGAGCGCCGGGACGGAAATAATCCCGCTGGGCCTGAGAAAAGCCCATAGTGGAAACCACTACGATCCCTTCGGTATCCCCGATTTGCACATGAATATGCAAAGAACTACCCATCATTTCCGTGACTTCTACCTGGGTAGGAATACCTTTAGCCGTAATCCGAATATGTTCTGGCCGCACACCCAAGGTAACGCTACCTTCCGGCGCGTCCTTAGCCAACAAAGCTTGTTGCATCTGAACACCCAGGGTAACGGGATGCTCGCCTAGATAAGCCACATAGCCTGTTTCTGTCCGGCGAAGAATAGCCTGGAAAAAATTCATCTGCGGTAAACCGATAAAGCCTGCCACAAACAAATTAGCCGGATGATCAAAAACTTCCTGTGGGGTGCCCACTTGCATAATATGACCATCCTTCATGATGACAATTCTATCCCCCAAGGTCATGGCCTCGGTCTGGTCATGGGTCACATAAATAAAAGTCGTATCAATACGCCGGCGCAGTTTAATGATTTCCGAACGCATCTGATTCCTCAGCTTAGCGTCTAAGTTGGACAAAGGTTCGTCCATCAAGAACACCTGGGGTTCCCGGACAATAGCCCGGCCAATAGCCACACGCTGGCGCTGGCCGCCGGAAAGAGCCTTTGGTTTACGCCCCAAATATTCCGTAATGCCCAAAACCTCCGCCGCCTGGCGTACCTTTTGGTCAATGATTTCCTTGTTTTCCTTTTTCAGCTTCAAGGAAAAGGCCATATTTTCATATACGGTCATATGGGGATAAAGGGCATAATTCTGGAAAACCATGGCGATATCCCTATCCTTAGGCGGAACGGTATTCACCAATTTATCGCCGATATAAATATTCCCTGAAGTAATTTCCTCTAATCCGGCAATCATCCGCAGGGTGGTGGATTTCCCACACCCGGAAGGACCGACCAAAACCACGAATTCCTTGTCCTGAATCTCCAGGTTAAAATTTTCCACCGCCGCCTGTTCTGGGCCGGCCTTTTTTTTGTTGCTGCTATTGGGGTAAACTTTCGTTACCTGCTGCAAAACCACATTTGCCATATCTCCGGTTCTGCGCCAAAGGCCTCCGCCTTATGTCGCTCGCCCTAAGGGGCCTTACGGCAGGTCTCCACACTGCCGCACCGTGAACCAAACGGAAACATCCTCCTTTTTTCCATCGAACGCCAATCAGGTGGAGCAGGCGAACGAAGAAAACAATCTCATACCGAAAGCATGTCAAAACGATCGGTGTTCATTTCTCTTACTGAAATATCCTTCTTATTTGATTTACTTTTTCCTATGCTATTTTCTTTCGTTTGTCTGGGAACAAATTCGGCCTGGGGAAGGCTTTTCCTCCCCCAGACAAATTTGTTTTCCCTAAGAAAAAGGAAAAGAAGAAAAAATAAGAAGAGGGAAGGAAATTGATCAAGAAAAGACGAATGTTTTGCTTTATCTTGAGGTTCTTCATTGATTAGACGGTTCTACCGGACCGCAGGTTCCGGCTGAGCGGATTTTCTTTTTTGCTGAGGTAATGCCATGAAAAATATTCTGCGTATTTTCCGAGACGACGTCTCTCGTCTTGTTCATAATCCCGTGGCCTTGATCGTCACCATTGGCTTAATTGTCATCCCTTCCATTTATGCCTGGGTAAATATTTACGCCAACTGGGACCCTTACAGCAACACCGGGGAATTAACCATTGCCGTGACCAATCAGGATCAGGGCGGAGAGCTCCTGGGCTTTTCCATGAATATCGGTGAAGAAATTCAAAAAAACCTGGGGCTGAACGATGATTTTCACTGGGTGTTTACCACGGAAGAAGAAGCCGTGGACGGGCTTTACGCCGGGGAATATTACGCTGCGCTGGTCATCCCCGAATCCTTTACAGGTAATCTCTTAAGCCTTGTCTCCGATGATATTCAGCCAGCAGAGATTTATTACCTTTCTAATCAGAAGAAAAATGCCATTGCCTCCAAAATCACGGATACGGGCATGGGCACCTTAGAAAGTACCATTAACCAGGCTTTTGTGGAAACCATTACCCGTATTTTGCAGGAAATGATGAAATCCTTGGATAGCGCGGGCTTAAATGATTTACGTAAGCAGGCCAAACAAAGCATTGAGAATGCCTCTTTGTCCTTGGATGGCACCATTCTCACCTTAGAAAGCCTGGATTCCCTCTTAGAAGCTACGGATAATACCCTAACCAGCACGGATCATCTATTAAGCGGTACCGCTTCCCTCCTAACCGATACCCAGTCGGTTTCCCTGGACACCGCTGCCCTCACTGAGCTCATCCAGGATAGCCTAAACCAAGTGGGAAATAGCGCGGACGTCCTCTTAGACGGGATCTATGCCTTATCCGACGCCTTGGAAGATGTGCTGCTGGCTGGGGAAGAAACCGGAGAAATCAGCAAAGAGATTGCCCTTTCCCTGAACGATCAAATTTTACAAGCAACGGAACATTGCGCCACGATTCTGGAGCGCATCCAAAGTTTTTGCCAAGCTGCAGGCTTACCTACCCATATCTTAGACCGTTGCCTGGAAAAACTTCAGACCTTGCAGGACTTAGCAGAAAGCATAGACCGTCTACTAACCCAAAACGCCTTAAGCCCAGAAGATATTCAAGCCTTACAAGAAAAGGCCATGGACCTATTAACCACCGCCCAGGCTCTTTCTCAGGAAATGGGGGCGGATTTGGACGCGATTTTGACGGATACCGCTACCTTGTTGGGGCAAAAAATTGCCGGGAACCAAGGCTTGCTTACCCAAACCGCAGGTACCTTGCAAGATTTATCCAACACTTTACTGGGGGCGAAAGATACCTTATCCCATGGACATGACGCATTGCGTAGTATTACCGAGCTGCTGCTCCTCTCCCAAACCCAGTTGGGGAATATGATACAAACCATGGATACGGTGTCCAACAGCGACTACATTTTGCTCTTGGAACAAATGATCAGCAATGATGCGGAAGAAATCGCCGCCTATATTGCCTCCCCGGTCCAAGTGGTGCAAAAGAATATCTATCCCATCGAAAATTACGGCAGCGCCATGTCTCCTTTTTATACCACCCTTTCCCTTTGGGTGGGGGGATTAATCCTGCTGGCGCTGATTCATCCAGGGCTCAAGAACCCCGCCCCCTACCCTAATTTACAAGGTTATCAGGTCTATTTCGGCCGTTTCCTGCTTTTTGCTTGCCTTTCCATATGCCAGGCCTTGATTTGCTGCGGCGGGGATATTCTCATCCTGGGCTGCCAATGCCTACACCCAGCCCATTTCCTCTTAGCAGGGGTTGTGAGCAGCCTGATTTATACCCTCTTTATTTACACCCTAACCGCTGCTTTTAGCGACGTAGGCAAAGCCATTGCCGTGGTGTTCATGGTCTTTCAGGTCGCTGGGGCAGGCGGCACTTTCCCCATTGAGGTTATGCCCGGTATTTTACAGGTGATGAATCCCGTGATGCCCTTTACCTTTACCATTGACGCCATGCGGGAAGCGGTGGCTGGGTTATACCAAAACTTGTACTGGCTAAACCTCCTGAAGCTTTTCCTGATTTATGTGCCCCTTTCTTTGCTGATCGGACTGGTGATTCGCCGCCAGGTCAGTTCCCTTACCCATTGGTTTGAGCAAAAATTGCAAGACACGGATTTGTTCTAAGAAGCACGGTAAAGCATCACTTAAACGAAAAAGAAGCCTTCAACAGAAGGCTTCTTTTTGTGTCTTATCCTAATTTATTCTATTTCTATTTCTTTACTGGATCGGGGTAATCGCCCGGTTTCTGGCGCGGAAATAAAAGCACAGGGCCGCGACTAAGGTTAAAGCTTCGGCCACTGGGGGAGCTAACCAAAGGCCGGTGATTTGCCAAGTATGGGCAAAGAAAAAGGCAAAGGGGAAAATCAACACATAGCCTCTGAGCCCCGCCACAATTTGGGCAAAAACCGCTTGATTAGAAGCAGCAAAATAATTGACCAAAAACAGGTTAAAGCCAGAGAACAAAACGGCTAAGAAATATAAGCGAATCCCCTGAGAAGCAAGGGTTTGCAAAGCAACGACGCCTTCCCGGTTGAAAATTCCCGCCACCATGTCTGCGCCAAAGAACAGCAACCCGTAAAGGCAAAGGGCCAAAGTTCCCACAGTAAAAAAGCCATAGCGGAGCAAGGTACGAATTTTTTCCCGGTTTCCTTCCCCGTAACTTAGACTGACCAAAGGCTGACAGCCTTGGCCCACGCCATTGAAAATAGAGATCACCACGAAATTCACATTCACAATCACAGTGTAAGCCGCTACCGCTGTATTACCGCCCATCTTCAGCAGTAGCTGGTTAAAGGTCAACATGACCAAGCCATTGGATAATTCCCCCAAAAAGGAGGGAAAGCCTGTGGCCGCAATGCGGGAAAGAAGCCGCGGCCGAAAAGAGCACGGGATAAAATGAAAGCCCTTCTGTTTCCCCAGCACATAACGGCTTAAAATGGCAACGCTGACAATGGGCGAAAAGCCTGTGGCCAAAGCCGCCCCCAGCATACCCAAGCCGCAAGGGAAAATCAGCACATAGTCAAAGACGATATTAAACAGATTACCAGACAGCATGGCAACCATAGCCAGCCGCGGCTGTCCGTCATTGCGCACAAAATTCTGGCACATATTGTTGCACAGGAAAAAGGGCGCAAAGCATAAAATCACCTGGACATAGGTTTTACAAAGGGGTAAAATATCCCCCTCCGCCCCTAAAAAACGGGCAATGGGTTCGCTGAAAAAGATGCCCAAGCTAAGGAAAAACAAGGCCGCTACCAACATCGTCCGAGCCGTATGGGAAAAGACCTCATCGCCCAGGGCTTTATCCCCAGCGCCCTTGGCCATGGCGTATCTGGCGCCGCCGCCAACCCCCAGCATCAAGCCAGTAGCAAACACAATATTAAAGACCGGGCAAGCAATATTCAAGGCCGCCAGGCCGTTTTCCCCCAAACCCCAAGAAATAAAAAAGGTGTCCGCCAAAATATAGCAAGACAGGCCGATCATGGCCAAAATACTTTGGGAAACATAGTGGATGAATTCTTTTTTGATATGGTTCTGCATGGTCAAGCTCCTGAACAAATAAACTGCCCGGCGGTGCGGGCCATATGGTCAAGTCCTTGTACTGTACCACGAAGCAAGAAAAAAAGCAAGCCCTATACCAAAATATTTTTTCTTTCTAAGACCTTTCCCCAAATCTAGGAGATGAAGCCCGTTTGACCAGGGGTTTTATCCGCAGGGCGATAAAGCAAAGCGTCGCCTTCTCCTTTTTGTGCTCCCATGCATCCCAAGGGCAAACGAACCCGGAACAAAGAGCCTTCCCCTGGTGCGCTTTCCACTTGAATCTGTCCCTGAGAAAGCTCCACCACCTTGTGGACCAAAGCCAAACCCAGGCCATTCCCTTGGCTACGATGGGAGGAATCCCCCTGATAAAATTTCTCAAAGATATGCCGCTGTATTTCTTCACTCATGCCCATGCCGCAGTCAGCGATTTCCACCACAGCCTGATCTGCTTCCAGGCGAAGCTTTACGGTGATGGCGCTGCCCACAGGACTGAATTTGATGGCATTATCCAACAAATTTACCCAAACCTGCGCCAACAAAGATTCATATCCCCAATACTGTACCGTGT
>CAKRYM010000072.1 GCA_934427095.1 uncultured Bacillota bacterium
CTATGAAGTGGAATGTGTTTTGAAAGGGCTTGGGGAGTATGCCGGTGTGCAAGAATTAATCGTTCAGCATGCTGGGGAAGCCATGGCTGCGCCAGATCCTCTGACTGGGGCGCAGATTCAAGATGGTACTTATGAAATTGAGGTGGAATCTAGCTCCTCTATGTTCAATATTGTGAAATGTGTTTTGACTGTAGAGAATGGTAGCATGAATGCAGTGATCACCATGAGCGGCGATGGTTATGGCCAGCTTTTCCTGGGTACCGGGGCAGAGGCGGCAGCTGCTTCTATGGATACCTACATTCCGGCAGTTATCGATGCAGACGGGGCCGTTACTTTTACCGTTCCACTAGAAACATTGAATGAAAAAATGGATTGTGCGGCTTGGAGCATAAAGAAAGAACAATGGTATGATCGTACTTTAGTGTTTTTGTCTGATGCCATTCCGGCAGAGGCCATAACCATAGAATAATATAAAAAGAGAGTGATGAGGACAGATGAAAAGAAAACGGATTATTGTTTTACTTTGTTGTTTGATGATTAGCGTGGTCTGCTCCGCTTGTGGTGAAACAGAACTGACCGATGGAAATTATACCATAGAAGTGACCTTATCTGGGGGAAGCGGCAAAACCAGCGTGGAATCCCCGGCCCAGATGGTGATTGATGGAGAAAACATAACCGCCACCATTGTTTTGAGTAGTCCAAATTATGAGTATATGTTGGTAGACGATGTACAATATGATTCTGTTCAGGAAGAGGGGAATTCTACCTTTGTCATTCCCATTGTGCTGGATGAAGAAATGGCAGTCAGCGCCTTGACCGTGGCCATGAGCGAGCCCCATCTGGTAGATTACACGTTGTATTTTGATCGTTCCACCATCAAAGGAGAATAAGGATGAGGCGATATATCACAATTTGTCTGGTTTTGCTGATGACACTTGTCCTTCTTTGCGGGTGTACGCAAACAGAAGCTGGAACCGGGTTAGGAAACGGCTGGGAGCCGGAAAGTAGTATGGAGTTGCAGTTTGCGGAACATTTTGCCGTGGACTATTATGCTGAGGGCTATAAATTAATTACCTTGTCAGATGGAAGTCGGTTTTTGGTGATTCCTGAAGGAAGTGAATTGCCCAAAGGGATAGATAAGGATATCGTTCCTCTGTATCAGCCGATAGAAAATATCTATTTGGCGGCTTCTGCTGCTATGTGTTTGTTTGATTCTTTGGATTGTCTTGATGCTATTCATCTTTCCAGTACGGAAGAAGACGGATGGTATATTGAGAATGCTCGGTTAGCCATGGAAGAAGGGCGCATTTTGTATGTAGGGAAATACAAGGAACCGGATTATGAAATGCTCCTGGATTACGAATGTCCTTTGGCCATCGAATCCTTAATGATTGGCCATGCTTCAGAAGTAAAGGACAAGCTAGAGGAATTGGGCATTGCCGTCTTGGTGGACCAATCCAGTATTGAGTCTCATCCCTTGGGGCGTACAGAGTGGATGAAATTGTATGCGGCTTTGCTGAATGAAGAAGAAAAAGCAGAGGCCTTATTCCAAGAGCAAGTTGACTATTTGAATACGGCTATCGCAGAAGAAAATACGGGAAAAACCGTGGCATTCTTTTACATTAGCTCTTCTGGTTCTGTGGTAGTAAGAAAAAGTACGGATTATGTGGCGACCATGATTGAATTGGCTGGTGGGAATTATGTATTTGATGATTTAGGTGATCCGGATACCGCCACGTCCACGGAAACTATTGAGATGGAAACTTTTTTCGCCACTGCGAAAGATGCAGATTTTATTATCTACAATAGCGCAATTGGTGGGGAAATTAGAACCATTGATGAGTTGCTAGAAAAGAGTGAGCTTTTGGCAGAGTTTAAGGCAGTGCAAAACGGAGATGTTTGGTGTACAAGTCATAATATGTATCAGGAAACCACGCAATTGGGACTCATAATTCAGAGCTTTCAGAAGGTGTTTTCTGGTGAAGCGGATGACTTGGATGAATTGCCCTTCCTTTATCGGTTACAATGAACGACTGCCGCTCCTTGTGAGCGGCAGTTTTTTGCCTTAAATATTGGCTTAGGATTTGTTTAAGGAAACAGCATTCTCTTTGTAGCAGAAAGGCGAACATAAGATGAAAGAAAAAAAAGAAACCAGGGAAATCGATTATGCGGCGTCAATTCGCTTGGCCAATACAGGGCGGTATCTTTTTGTGATGCTTCTTTTGTTCGGATTGTTGATCGTTGGCTTAGTAATGAATGTCAATATTGGTTCTGTTTCCATTGCTGTTAGCGATGTTTTGCGCTTAGTGTGGAACGGAATTCGCTATGGTATGCTTAATGCGTTCTCCGGAGGGCAGTATGCCGAGGAATTAGCAGCAGTGATGAAGGCTTCTACCGAAAGTCAAATTTTGTTTAGCATTCGTATTCCTCGCATGCTGTTGGCTGCGATTTTAGGGGGAGCTTTATCCGTATCCGGCTATTTGTTACAAGTTTTTTTCCGTAATCCCATTGCTGGCCCGTTTGTCTTGGGAATTTCTTCTGGTGCGAAAATGGTGGTAGGCATCACGCTGATTTTTCTTGCCCAATATTTACACAATATCACTTCTTTGACATTAATTATTGCTGCTTTTCTTGGCTCGCTTTTGATTACTATGCTAGTATTGCTGTTTGCGCAAAAAGTACAAAATATGTCGATGCTTTTGGTTATCGGAATCATGGTTGGTTACATTTGTGGCGCGGTAACCGATTTCTGCATTACCTTTGCCAATGAGCACGATGTGGTTAATCTGACCAATTGGTCAATGGGGACTTTTTCTGGTGCTACCTGGGACAATGTAAAAATTTCTGCCCTTTTATGTATATTGGGGGGTTTCGCCGCCTTACTCCTTTCTAAACCTATTGGCGCCTATTCTTTAGGGGAGGGGTATGCCATGAGTATGGGTGTTCGGATCAAACCTTTTCGTGTCCTGCTCATTCTCTTGTCCAGCCTGCTTTCGGCTTGTGTCACAGCCTTAGCTGGCCCAATTTCTTTTGTAGGGATTGCGGTTCCTCATATTACCAGGACATTGTTAAAATCATCGAAACCAGTTTTTGTCATTCCAGGGGCTTTTCTTTGCGGTGCTGTATTTTGTGTGTTTTGTGATTTAATGGCTAGAACCGTGTTTGCGCCGACGGAATTGGCAATCGGTACGGTTACTTCCGTTTTTGGTGCGCCGGTGGTCATTTATATGATGATCAAACGCCGCCGTGCACAGGAGGGATGATATGGAACAGTATTTTGAAACCAAAGATTTAGCCGTAGGCTATAACGGGAAAATTTTGATTCATGATATTAACCTCCAGCTGGAAAAAGGGAAAATTCTTACCTTAATCGGTCCCAACGGCGCTGGGAAATCGACCATTTTAAAATCTATAACCCGGCAGCTAGCGATGATTCATGGCACAGTTTATATCGGCGCGCAGGAAGTCACGGCCTGGTCTCCTAAAGAAATGGCGAAACAAGTGGCGGTGGTATTGACTGATCGTGTTCGTCCGGAACTGATTACTTGTGCAGAAGTTGTGGCTATGGGACGCTATCCCTATACCAATCTTTTTGGTCGGCTTACAGCCGAGGATAAGGCTTATGTGCATGAAGCGTTGGCCCGCGTCCACGCCTTGGATTTAGCAGAACAGGATTTTACTACGTTGTCTGATGGCCAACGACAACGGATTATGCTAGCCCGCGCAATTTGCCAAGATGCTGAGGTAATCGTGTTGGACGAGCCTACCGCTTATCTAGATATTCGGCATAAGATTGATCTGCTGGATATTTTACGAGAGATGGCGCAAAAGAAAAACATCACGGTCATCATGTCTTTACACGAAATTGATCTGGCGATGAAAATTTCTGATGAATTGTTATGTGTAAAAGGGGATACCATTGCGGCCTATGGACCTGTGGAGAGAATTTTAGCAAACCACACCATTGAACAGCTTTATGAGATTCAAAAAGGCTCTTATAATCTTCTGTTTGGTAGCGTGGAGCTTGCCAAACCAGAAGGCATGCCTAAGGTTTTTGTGGTAGCAGGAGGGGGGCATGGCATTGCCTGCTATCGATCCTTACAAAAACAAGAAATTCCTTTTGCGACAGGCATTTTATTCGAAAATGATGTGGACTATCAAGTGGCAAGAGAATTGAGCGACCATGTGATAGTAGCGCCGGCCTTTGAAACGATTAATGATACCTATGTGCATGAAGCAGAACAATTGCTACTGCAATGCAATATGGTGATTGACGTAGGCACTCCCGTGGGAACTTTTAACCAAGCAAATGCCGGTCTACTTGCCTTAGCACGGAAAAACAAAATCCCAGTATGTCAGAATTGGCAGCAGTAAAAGAAAGGAGAATTTATGGAATGTCCCATTCCCAGAGTGGTTTTGGCTGGCACGAACAGTGGTTGTGGTAAAACCACGATCACCTGTGCTATTTTGCAGGCTTTACAGAATCGGAAGAAAAAGGTTGGTGCGTTTAAATGTGGGCCAGATTATATCGATCCTATGTTCCATAAAAAAATTATTGGGGCAAAAAGCGCCAACCTGGATTTATTTTTCTTTTCTGAGAACACGCTGAACTATCTTTTGATGAAAAATGGCGCAGATCGAGAGATTAATATTATCGAAGGCGTTATGGGTTTTTATGATGGGCTAAGTTTGAACACCACAAAAGCAAGCACTTACGAAATTTCCCAAGCTACCCAAAGCCCAGTTATTCTTGTGGTTAACGCCAGAGGAGCGTCGTTATCTGTACTTGCTACGCTGCAAGGGTTCTTGACGTTTATCCCTCGTCATCAGGT
Organism: uncultured Bacillota bacterium; assembly: GCA_934427095.1. Taxonomy (GTDB): domain Bacteria; phylum Bacillota; class Dehalobacteriia; order UBA4068; family UBA4068; genus RGIG3155. The sequence goes on from CAKRYM010000072.1 coordinate 4,833, forward strand.
TTGCGGCGTAATCTTAAATCAATGTACGGCTAAAGCGTATCCGTTATTAGCCGAAGAAATCAAAAAACGTTTCTCTGGGAAAGTTTTGCCCCTTGGGTTTATGCCAACCCTGCCGGAATGCACGTTGGAAAGCCGTCATCTGGGCTTAATTACGGCGGCAGAAGTAAAGAATCTCCAAGAAAAACTGACAGCTTTAGCCAATCAGGCAGAACAAACCATAGATTTGGATACTTTACTTATCCTGGCAAAACAAGCGCCGTCTGTTTCCTGCGTACCCATACAATTTCCGCGCTTTCGGGATAAAATCCGCATTGCTGTTGCTCAGGATAAGGCTTTTTGCTTTTATTATGAGGATAATTTAGATGCCTTGGTTGAAATGGGAGCGGAATTGGTTCCGTTTAGCCCACTAGTAGATCAAGGGTTGCCCTCCGATATTCAGGGCCTTTATTTAGGCGGAGGATACCCAGAGCTTTACGCGCAGCAGCTCAGTGAGAACCATACGATGTTAACCTCAGTAAAGGAAGCCTTGACCAAACATATCCCCTGTATTGCGGAATGTGGTGGTTTTATGTATTTGACGCAACAAATTGCATCTTACCCGATGGTAGGCTATTTACCAGGAAAAACTTTTGATACGGGAAAACGCAGTCGATTTGGCTATGTGCGTTTGAAAGCCAAACGGGATACCTTGCTTTGCCCGGCTGGGCAAGAAATTGCTGGCCACGAATTTCATCAGTGGGATAGCGAGCAAACAGGGGATTGCTTTATAGCCAGGAAAGAAACTGGTCAGCAATGGCCTTGTGTCTTTGCGACTAAACACCTCTATGCCGGGTATCCACATTTTCATTTCTATGCGAATCCATTCTTTGGGATTAATTTTTATTCCGCTTGTTTAAAGGAGAAATATCGTCATGTTTGAGTATATCCAGCCAAAGGAGATTGAACAACGGAGCTTTGCGATCATTACGGAACTCTTAGGGGAGAAGCATCTCGAACCAGAGAATGAATTGGTCATTAAACGGACTATCCATACTACGGCGGATTTTGATTATGCAGATAATTTGGTGTTTTCTCCGCAGGCAGTGCAAAAAGGCATTACCGCCTTACGCAATGGCTGTGATATTGTAACGGACACGCAAATGGCAAAAGCGGGGATTAATAAAAAAATTTTAACGAAATTAGGCGGACAGATCCATTGTTTTATGGCTGATCCTGATGTGGCGCAAGAAGCTGAAGCTAGAGGCGTCACGCGGGCCATGGTATCTATGGAAAGAGCAGCTACTTTGGACAAGCCCTGTATTTTTGCTATTGGCAACGCGCCTACTGCTTTAATTTGCCTACGAGAATTGATCGAAGCGGGAAAACTTTCTCCTGCTTTGGTGATTGGGGTACCAGTGGGTTTTGTGAATGTGGTAGAAAGTAAAGAATTGATCTTGGCTTCCTCTGTTCCCTATATCGTAGCGAAGGGAAGAAAAGGCGGCAGTAATGTAGCAGCAGCCATTTGTAATGCCTTGCTTTATCAAATCATGCGGTGACGTCAATGGAAGAATATATCAGCAAAGGCGGCAAACGATTACGGCTAGGTTATACCACAGGTTCCTGTGCCGCAGCCGCAGCAAAGGCTGCAGCTTGGATGCTATTGACCGGCCAGCGCAAAGAAAGGATTCAATTACTTACACCCAAGGGAATGGCATTGGATTTAGCGGTGCTATCCATCACAATGGGGAAGGATACTGTTTCTTGCGCCATTGAAAAAGATAGCGGCGACGATCCGGATGTGACCAATGGAACCTATATTTTTGCTGAGGTTTCTCGCACCAAGAGCCCTGGTATTACCATTGATGGTGGAGTGGGAATTGGCCGGGTGACAAAACCTGGATTGGATCAACCGATAGGCGCGGCGGCGATCAACCGAGTGCCTAGGCAAATGATAGAAGAAAACCTTAGGGAAGTGTGTCGTTTAACGGATTACCCTGATGGGCTCATGGTAGTGATTTCCGCTCCAGAGGGAGAAAATCTGGCCAAGAAAACCTTTAACCCGCGATTAGGAATTCTGGGAGGAATCTCTATTTTAGGCACAACCGGAATCGTGGAACCCATGAGTGAGCAGGCATTGGTGGATACGATACGGGTGGAGTTGCGCCAACGAAAAGTAAATGGGGCAAAATATATTTTACTGACACCAGGAAATTATGGGGCGGAGTATATCCGGCAGCAGTTAAGGCTTGATCCGGAAATCGCTGTGTTGACGTCTAATTTCATTGGTGATGCTTTGGATATTTGTAGAGAGCTAGGTTTTCGTGGCGCGCTATTGATCGGGCATATTGGCAAGCTGGTAAAAATTGCCGGCGGCATGTTAAACACCCATTCCCAATATGGCGATTGCCGTATGGAAATTATGGCTGCTTATGCTGGTGCTGAAGGATTGCCACCAAAGAAAATTGCCGAAATGCTATGTTGCGTATCTTGCGATGATGCATTACGTTTATTGACGGAAGCAGGCCTGCG
>CAKRYM010000073.1 GCA_934427095.1 uncultured Bacillota bacterium
CTCTATGGCTCCTTAGCAAAAACAGGCAAAGGGCATTTAACGGATGCTGCCATTAAAGATACGTTAACCATACCCAATGAAGTCTTGTTTGATACGGAAAATAGAGATTTGCCTCACCCAAACACGATGGATTTTTACGCCTATGATGAAGAAGGTAAAGAGATTGGCTATTGCCGGATTGTCAGTGTTGGCGGTGGGAAAATTGAAGTTTGTGGCGAGCCGCCTGTGGTACCAACCAATGTTTATGAGCTAGAAAGTTTTGCTGAGATTAAAGCTTACTGCCAGCATACCCATAAGCGTATTTGGCAGTATGTCGAAGAAATAGAAGGCTCTGATATTAACCTATACCTAGAACGCTGCTGGAATGTGATGAAAACCTCCATTTTTGATGGACTAGACGCAGAAGGGACATTGCCAGGCGGGTTAAATGTGCAGCGCAGAGCCCGTAGCCTGTTTACCCAACATCATATTGATGAAAGTCCCCAAACCCAGTCTAGCCGCATTATCTGCGCATATGCTTTTGCTGTTAGTGAACAGAATGCCAGCGGCGGTTTGGTGGTCACTGCGCCCACTTGCGGTTCTTGCGGCGTTTTACCTGCATTGTTGTTTTATATGCAGAATAAACGCAGCTATACGGATCAGGAAATTTTGCATGCTTTGGCTACGGCTGGCGTGATCGGCAATCTGATTAAAACAAATGCCTCCATTAGTGGAGCTGAATGTGGCTGTCAGGCGGAAATTGGTTCAGCTTGTAGTATGGCCGCAGCAGCGCTAGGTGAATTATTTGGCATGGATTTAGATCAAATTGAATATGCGGCAGAAATTTGTATGGAGCATACGCTAGGGCTTACTTGTGATCCCATTAATGGTTTGGTACAAATACCTTGTATCGAACGAAATGCGGTAGCGGCGATGCGTGCATTGAACTCTGTCACTTTAGCTAACTTTTTAACCAATACCAGAAAAATTTCTTTTGATATGATCGTGAAAACGATGTATGAAACAGGAACCGATCTTAGTGGTAAATATCGAGAAACTGCTGAAGGAGGCTTAGCAAAGATATACGTTTAGAAAGGTGTTTGTATGGTAAAACGGGAAGACCCAAGAAAAAAACAAATTATCGTTTATGTTTTTACTCTGGTTATGTCTATTGCTTTTATTATTGTAGGGAGACATATTGCTTTACAGAATTATCCCGAATGGGAAGGCGAAAAAGCAGACACTTATATCGCCAGGGTTATGAGCATTATCTCCAGTGAAGGAGAGGACGGCTATCAAGAAATTTTTTTCTATGGCAAAGTGCTAAACGGTCCGATGAAAGGTTCAACCGTTACGGTAAGACAAAATATTGATGCCAGTAATTTTAATTATCAACAGCCGGTAGAAAGTGGAGATAAAATTCTTTTCTATGAGGATGATTTCAGGGAAGATAGCGACTGGCTTATGTTGGAATATTATCGAACGGGGACAATATGCCTCCTGACTTTGGCTTTTGGTTTAGGCCTGCTAGTATTCGGAAAATTTAAAGGTTTTAATGCTTTAATTGCGTTAGTGTTTACCTGTTTGTCCGTTTTCCTGGTGTTCATTCCCTCAGTATTCTCTGGACATAATATCTATATCTGGTCAATTATGACCTGTTTTTATATCATTTTAATGACCATGTTGTTTATCAACGGTGCTAGTAAAAAAAGTTTTGCCGCGGGATTTGGCTGTTTTTCTGGCGTTGCTTTGGCGGGTATCCTTACAGCGATTTTGAACGCTGCAATGAAGCTTACCGGTATGATAGACGATGATACCCTATATTTAATGATGTTGGACACAGTGAAGCCCATTGATTTAAACGGGGTAGTGTTTGCCGCCATTATTATTGGGGCAGTGGGGGCAATCATGGACGTTGCAATGGATATTGCCTCTGCTTTACATGAATTACAAACCCACAACCCGGATATTTCTGGCAAAAAATTGATTCGTTCTGGCTTTAACATTGGCCGTGATGTTATGGGCACAATGGCCAATACCTTGGTGCTGGCTTATATCGGTAGTAGCCTTTGTACGACATTACTATTTGTTGCCTACAATGTATCTACTATACAGTTGCTGAATATGGAATTGATTGTTACGGATCTTTTACAAGCGTTAGTCGGTAGTATTGGTATTCTTTTAGCCATCCCATGTACGTCACTGATCTGTGCTGTACTTTATACAAAACGAAAAGGACCTTCACCAATGGAATAAAGAAACAAGAAGGAGGCCAAGCCTCCTTCTTGTTATATTAACGTAATGTATTCCTCATACACATAGCCGATGGCGCCATTGTAATTTACCACATACCAATCACCGCTACGACCGGTAATGATTACATCAGCTCCACTGGGAATAATGCCAGAAGTGGTAGAAGAAAAATCTGGTTGTACTCTAAGATATACGGCATAGCCATCTGCATCAATAACCCCTCGTTGCACCGTAGTGGGCAAGACAAAAGGTATACCAAAATACTGGGTCAAAGAAAGGACCATGACTTGCGCAATAGCATTAATATTATTTCGTATCCATTCTGCATCTTCCTCATTATCATGATAAGCGACTTCCACTAGCACCGTGGGAATGCGCGTATTATTGATTTCATAAAGAGAAGTTGTTGGGGTTGTTCCCACCAGATCTGGATAGGGATATATAGTACGTAAATTGCTGGCAATTAATTCTGCCAAAACTTCGCCTTCCGCAGAATTAGGGTAATAGAACACATCCGATCCTTGAATACGGCCGGCGAGGTTTTCCGGTGATGCATTGGAATGAAGGGCTAAATGGACATCATAATTTCCGGCATTGGATAGGCGTACGGAGCCCCCAACGGTTAAGTTTGGATCATTTTTACTAAAGGTAATGCCAGAGGCAGTAAGATATGGCTCCATGGCATCAGCAACCAAATTCATATAGTATTCTTCATTTTCCTGGTCTTGATTTCCACTACCGCCGACATATAAGTTATATTGTTGTGTGGATGGGCTTAAGAAAACGCTTGGCATATTTTTCCTCCTTTTTTTTCTAGTATATGTTTTTGTAGGTGCCGCTAGGCAGGGAATGAAATAATTGTGAAGAAATTTAATTAGTTAACATAAAAAAGGCAGGTAACTATGGATATTTTGAAGCATTTAAATGAACAACAGCAGCATGCGGTAACTTCTGAGGGACAACATGTATTGGTGGTAGCTGGTGCAGGCAGTGGGAAAACCAGAGTCTTGGTAGACCGTGTGGCCTGGTTAATACAAGAAAAAAATGTGTCACCTAATCAGATTTTTGCCGTAACCTTTACCAATAAAGCAGCAAAAGAAATGCGTAGCCGAATTGAGGATATGCTACAAATCAATACCCGTTGGATGTGGATTGGTACATTCCATGCACTGTGTACACGGATGCTGCGCATGGAAGGGGATCATATTGGGATCGGCAAGGATTTTGTGATTTTTGATGACACAGACAGCCGAAATATGATTAAACGAATTCTGACGGATATGGGATTAACCGGGGATGAGAAGAATTACCATCCTTCGGCTGTGCTAGCAGCGATCAGTGATGCAAAAAACAAACTGATGCGGCCAGCGGATTATTTTGCCAAAGCGGAAGAGGAATGGGATAAAAATGTAGCTAAGGTCTACGAGCGCTATCAGACCTTGTTAAAAACCAATCACGTACTAGATTTCGATGACCTTTTGACCCATGCTCTTTGGATGCTAGAAGAGCATCCAGAAATATTGGCCCGTTATCAACAGCGTTTTCCCCATATTTTAGTTGATGAATATCAGGATACTAACCATTGCCAGTATCGCTTAATTCGATTACTAGCAGGGAAAACCGGCAATGTGTTTGCCGTTGGGGATCCGGATCAATCTATTTATCGTTGGCGTGGCGCTGATATTAGTAATATTTTGGATTTTACAACGGATTATCCTGATGCAGAAGAAATTCCTTTGACACAAAACTACCGCTCTACGCAGAACATCTTGGATGCGGCCAATAGCGTGATTGCCAACAATATTTCCCGCAAGGAGAAAGAACTTTTTACCCAATGCGGCACTGGGGAAAAAATTGAGCTTTATCATGCGGATAATGATAGAGAAGAGGCTCTTTATATTATCCGGCGAGTTTTGGCATTACAAGCGGAAGGCCAGCCCCTTTCTGATTTTGCAGTATTATATCGTACCCACGGGCAAAGTAGGCTTTTTGAAGATGCTTGTATTAAAATGAATATTCCTTATCGTGTTTACGGTGGAATGAAGTTTTACGACCGGAAAGAGGTAAAAGATACGTTAGCCTACTTACGGTTGCTCATCAATCCCCATGATGACGAGGCATTGCGTAGAGTTTATAACGAGCCGCGTCGAGGGATAGGTGTTTCCAGTTTTGAACGATTACAAGCTGCAGCAACCGAGCAAAATTCTTCCTTATGGGATGTGTTTTCTCACCTAGATGAGTTGAATTTAGCGCAAACTTCCCGAACAAAATTAAAGCAGTTCGCCACTTTAATCAATGATCTTACGGCATTCGCCAAAAACTGTGAATCCATGGAGAAAATTCTCCACGAATTGTGGCAGCGGACGGGTTATACCGATATGATCATGGCAGCAGAAAATCGGGAAGAAAAAGCAGAAATTTTGGAACAGTTGGTGGATACCGCTAGTGATTTTGATGCATCTTATGAAGAAATGAAGGTATTTGCCACTGAGGATGAGCCTATTGATCCTATATTAATTGCTTTTTTAAGTCAACTTTCTTTGGCTACTGATCTAGATCAAGCCGATTTGACCAGCGGCGCCGTAACCTTAATGACGCTGCATGCAGCTAAAGGCTTGGAGTTTCCTGTGGTATTCCTTGTCGGCATGGAAGAAGGGGTTTTCCCGCATAAGCGTGTGGTATATAGCTTTGATGAGGCCGAAATGGAAGAAGAACGTCGCCTTTGCTATGTGGGGATTACCCGCGCAAAAAAATTGCTGATTCTTTCCACAGCTGCTCGCCGGCAATACTGGGGAACTCAAGAAAATAATAAACCTTCCCGCTTTTTAAAAGAGATTCCAGAAGAATTACTGGAGCATACTGGTTCTGTGGGCAGAAAGGCCTATTCTCCTAAACAGGAATATCGTAAGACGGAAAGTGTTTTTGCTCCACGGGTATTGGTCAATACAGAAGAAAAGCGTAATGTCGGCGTTGAAGTCGCAGTAGGAGACCGGTTGCGTCATGCAAAATTTGGTGATGGCGTCGTAGTTTCTATGAATGGCAGCGGCGATGATTTACAAGTTTTTGTTGCTTTTCCTGGGCAGCCAGTAAAGCAGTTGATGTGGAAATATGCACCGGTAAAAAAGATTTAACGAGGGCTTATGGACATTAACGAGGCAAAAAAGAGAATCGAAGCGCTCCGTGCAGAGATTAAACAGCACAATATTGCTTATTACCAATTGCAAGAACCTCAAATTAGCGATTATGCTTATGATTTGCTTATGCGAGAATTGGTGGAGTTGGAAGCGCAATATCCTCAGTTTTTTGATGCGGATTCCCCTTCCAGAAGAGTAGGGGGGGCGGCAGAAAGCACCTTTGCGGAGGTTACCCATCCTAAGGCGATGCTTTCTTTGGATAACGCCTTTAACCAACAAGAGATTGCCGCCTTTTTGTCTCGTCTGCATAAAGAAGGCGTCCAACCGGAGATTCTGGCTGAACTAAAAATAGATGGTCTTTCCATGTCCGTTACCTATGAAAACGGTATTTTGGTTTCTGCTGCAACGCGAGGGAATGGGGCAACTGGTGAAGACGTTACCGCCAATGTTTTGGCAATTCACTCTTTACCCCACCGTTTACGTAAGCCGGCAACACTCACCATTCGTGGCGAAGCTTATATGCCCAAAGAAGTATTCCTTGCCTTAAACCAGGATCGGGATGAAAACGGAGAATCTCCCTTTGCCAATCCACGTAATGCTGCTTCTGGTAGTATTCGTCAGTTGGATCCAAAGGTTACAGCAGAGCGCCAGCTTAGCTTCTTCTTTTATGATATTCTGGCTCAGGAGGGCCCGGCGCAGATCAGTCAAAAAGAGCTTTTGGATTACTTGGCTGCGCTCGGATTGCCAGTAAATCCTAAAAATTGTTTATGTAAGGACCTTGAAGAGATTATGGGGTTCATTGAAGAAATTGCGCAAGAACGGCATCAGCTGGCTTACGATATTGACGGCATTGTTTTAAAATTGAACGATATTCCTCAACGCGACATGATCGGGGAAACCACAAAATTCCCTAAATGGGCGATTGCTTATAAATTTCCGCCTGAACAAGCAGAAACCGTAGTAGAGGATATTATCATTGGTGTTGGCCGTACGGGAGTGCTCACGCCAACGGCCTGCTTGACACCGGTTTTCTTAGCGGGGAGTACCATAGCTAGAGCCACCCTTCATAATGAAGATTATATTCATGAGAAAGATATTCGTATTGGGGATCATGTTTATATTCAAAAAGCAGGGGACGTCATTCCAGAAGTAGTATCTGTTTTAACCACAGCCAGAACCGGAAAAGAGCGACCTTTTGTCATGCCGCATATTTGTCCGGAATGTGGCCATACGGCAGTTCGCTTGCCTGGTGAGGCGGCTTGGCGTTGTCAAAACCCTGATTGCAAGGCTAGGCAATTTGAACAAATCGTGCATTTTGCCTCTAAACAGGCAATGGATATTGATGGCCTTGGTCCTGCAGTTATCCGGCTACTTCTGGATCATCAATTGATTTCCACCCCTGCGGATATTTATCATCTAAAGATTGACGATTTGCTTCCGTTAGAACGGTTTGGGGAAAAATCAGCCCAAAACCTGCTGTCTGCTATTGAGAAAAGCCGTTTTGCGCCCTTATCGCGGTTATTGTTTGGCTTAGGTATTCGGCATGTGGGCGCAAAAGCGGGTAAAATATTGGCTCGACATTTTGCAGATATCCAGCAACTTGCATCAGCAGATGAAGAACAACTAACCGCCATTGATGAGATCGGTCCAATTATCGCAGCGAGTATTTGGGAATATTTTTCTAATCCGCGTAATCAGCAGCTGCTCACGGAATTGGAAGCAGCAGGTTTAAATACCAAAGGGGATGTAGCAGTAGAAACAAAAGAAACACCTTTTTCCCATAAAACCGTGGTGATTACCGGTACACTACCGAATATCAGCAGGGAGAAAGCCAAAAATATCCTGGAAGCTGCTGGAGCAAAATGCACAAATTCCGTCAGCAAAAAAACGGATTATGTCCTTATAGGCGAAAATCCTGGCAGCAAAGCACAAAAAGCTGCGGAGCTTAATAT
>CAKRYM010000074.1 GCA_934427095.1 uncultured Bacillota bacterium
GATTTAAAGCATGTGGCCTTGACCATTATGAAAACCATATTGGCTTGTGTGGCCATGGGCCTTTGCGTCTGGGCAGTTTCTTCTGCGGTGGAAGGGCTGATTGGCGTGACGAGCAAATTGGCTCAGCTGATTCAGGTTTGCGCAGGCATTGGCATTGGGATTTGCGTGTTCTTTGCTGCGGCTTGGTTCATGAAAATGGAAGAGATGAAGCTGGTCACGGATTTGATCAGCCGTAGATTGCATCGGAAAAAGAAAACCCAGAAAGAAATGACCGACACTCAGTCTTAATCTCGGGTAAGATACAAAAAAGGCAAAAAAAGGAACGTTTTTATGGAGCATATTAGGAATTTTTGTATTATCGCCCATATCGATCATGGGAAAAGCACCATTGCCGACCGGCTGTTGGAAGAAACCGGCACCGTGGCTAGCCGGGATATGAGCGCTCAGCTCTTGGACAGTATGGATTTGGAGCAGGAGCGGGGCATCACCATTAAGATGCAGGCAGTGCGCTTAATGTACCGGGCTGATGACGGGGAAGAATATCAGCTTAATTTGATTGATACCCCTGGCCATGTGGACTTTAACTATGAGGTGTCCCGTTCTTTGGCTGCTTGTGAAGGGGCTTTGCTGGTGGTGGACGCGGCCCAGGGCATCGAAGCGCAAACCTTGGCCAATGTCTATTTGGCAGTGGAAAATGATTTGGAAATCATTCCCGTCATCAATAAGATCGACTTGCCCTCCGCAGACCCGGAAGGGGTAAAGAAGCAAATTGAAGAGGTGATCGGCCTGCCGGCAGATCATGCAATTCTTACTTCTGCCAAAACCGGAATCGGCATTCACGAGGTGTTGGAAGCCATTGTGCATACGGTGCCGCCGCCTAAAGGGGATAGAAAGAAAAAGCTTTCCGCTTTGATTTTTGACTCCCGTTTTGATAGTTATAAAGGGGTCATTCCTTATATCCGGGTGATGGATGGGGAAATCAAAAAAGGCATGCGCGTCAAAATGCTGGGCACCAAAAAGGAAGTGGAAGTGACGGAAACCGGCATTTTCACTCCCCATGCTAAGCTGGTGGACAAGCTCAGCGCCGGGGAAGTCGGCTATTTTTGCGCGGCGATCAAAACCGTGCGGGATACTCAAGTAGGGGATACCGTGGCAGAAGCTGCGGATACAGAAGCTTTGCCCCTGCCCGGTTATCACCCGGCGGTTTCTATGGTGTACTGTGGCTTGTACCCCATGGAAAATAACGATTATGATAATTTAAAAGACGCCTTGGAAAAATTGCAGTTAAACGACGCTTCCTTGCATTTTGAGGCGGAAACTTCTGTGGCCTTGGGCTTTGGCTTCCGGTGTGGCTTCTTAGGCTTGCTGCATATGGAAATCATTAAGGAGCGTTTGGAGCGGGAATATGGCTTGAACCTGCTGGTGACCGCCCCTTCTGTTAGCTATCGGGTTACTTGCAGCAATGGGGAAATTTTGCAGGTGGATAACCCGGTCAAGCTCCCCAGCCCTAATGAGCTGGCGTTGATTGAAGAACCCTATGTAAAGGCCACTATCATGACCCCTTCCGATTATATCGGCGCAGTCATGGAAATTGTCCGGGAACGGCGGGGCAACTTTATCAATATGGAATACATTAACCCCACCCGCGTCATGATGATGTATGATATCCCCTTGTCAGAGATTATTTATGATTTCTTTGATACCTTAAAGAGCCGGACGAGGGGTTATGCCTCCTTGGATTATGAAATGGCCGGGTATAAGCCTGGGGATTTGGTGAAGCTGGATATTTTGGTCAATGACCAAATCGTGGACGCTCTTTCGGTCATTGTGCATAAGGATAATGCCTATCGTCGGGGCCGGGCTTTGGTGGTAAAGCTGCGCAGCCTGATCCCCCGCCAGCTGTTCGAAATTCCCGTGCAGGCGGCGATCGGCGGCAAAATTATCGCTAGGGAATCTGTAAAAGCCTTGCGGAAAGACGTGACTTCCAAATGCTATGGCGGCGATATTAGCCGAAAACGGAAATTGTTGGAAAAGCAGAAGGAAGGCAAAAAGCGCATGAAGCAGGTGGGCAGCGTGGAAATCCCCCAGGAAGCCTTTATGGCGGTGCTGGAAGTGAAGGAATAAGGTTCGCCATTGTGAACGTCAGCGGATAAAAAAGGTAAAAAGCGGGAACAAAGGTTTGCCTTTTTGACACTTTTCTCCTATGATAAAGATAAGCCCTTATGGGCGAAGATAAAGGAATACCAGAACAGGTTCCGGCGGATATTCTGCCGGCAAATAGAGGAAGGGGTTAGAATCCCCACACAGAAACGGTACTGTAAGCATGAGGCCGCTCCGAAGCTGCCAAGCAGCGTGACGTAAGTCAGCCACTCTAGACATGGGGGAAGGTAGGAAGCGGACGCCGGAGAGAAATCTCCTTAATGCAAGTCAGGATACTCTGCTTGTTCTATGGGCATGGAGGCGTTCCCGCCTGCTTACTGTGCATAAATACGTTTGCACCGGTTCGCTATATTGATAGTGGACCGGTGTTTCTTCATTTGTAGTCCTTGTCTTTTTGTTTTACTGAAGCCCGCCGTTACCGGCGGGACTTTAGAAAATCCACTGGTAACGGCTGAAATAGATTGAATGGAAAATTGAGGAGGTTCATATGAAAAGGAAATCGATTTTTCTGCTTTTCCTAGTGATGCTGGTCCTTTGCTTGCTGCCTGTTGGTAGCGGCTTAGCGAACTCAGATACCATTACGGTTTATGTGTCCATTGTGGACCAGGGAGAATTCGTCACGGGCAGTGACGGGGATTCCACGTTGGTGGTTTATGCCCCGGTGGAAGTTGCGGATCAAAATGCCAACAGCGGCTTTGATGTCGACGATGTGCTCTATGCTGCTCACGAGGCCTTTTATCCCGGCGGCGCTGCCGAAGGGTACAAGGCGTCCAGCGGCTATCTCTCAACATTATGGGGAGACAGTAGCGGTTCTTTTGGCTTTTATGTGAATCATGTTGCTGCTTGGGATTTGAATGAGTCCGTAAATGATAAGGATCACGTCTACGCCTTTATTTATCAGGATCAAGGTCGCTGGAGCGATTTATACAGCTATTTTGATCAAACCACCGCAAAAGTAGCAGGGGGAGAAGAATTGACCTTAACCCTAAGCGCTTGTGGGATGATGTCTCCTGTCTCACCATACAAATGGGCGGAAATTACAATAGATGGGGAAAAAACCCATTGGATGACAAATGATGAAGGCCAAGTCACCATCAGCTTTAGCCAGGCCGGTACCTATCTGGTTTCCGCAGTTTCGGATTCAGATATTTTGACCCCTGCCATTTGTTTTGTCACTGTTGCTGGAGAAGATGAAAGTGCCGCCATTTATGTGGCTGAAGACAAAGCAGCCCTGACTTTGCCCACAACAACAACAGAAGATTTGATTTTACCCAAAACCGGTGAAAGCGGCAGGACCCGGATCACATGGGAAAGCAATAAACCTCAGGTCATCAGCAATAGCGGCAAAATAACCCGATCTGCTACAGAAGAAGTAGTAACGCTGACTGCCACCATCACTTATGGCTCCATCACCGATAGCAAAACCTTTACCCTGACGGTACCGGCGCTGTCTGACGCGGAATTGTTAGCCGCAGCGGTGGCTGCGTTAACCGAAGCCGCCCCCATTACCCCCAATCAGTGGAACGCCAGCTTTGACGGCCCTGGGGATACGGATATCACCCAGCTGGCCCAAAGCCTGGTGGATGAAGTAGTGAGCGGCGTTACGGTAGGGAATACGGTCACCAGCTTAAACGCTAATGTAGCGGAAGATGGTAGTATTACCTATACTAATGCAGAAGAAAGCGGAGACGTGACCTTCTCCCTTTCCATTGGTGAGGAAAATACCACGGTCACTGTAAATGTGACCGTAGCAGCCCTGACCCAGACCCGTCAGGCGGAGCTGGATCGCGTGGCAGCCTTAGTCGCAGACGCCATTTTGAAGGATAACGCTTCTTTGAGCGATATCCGCAGCGATTTGGACCTTTCTCTGAATGAGATTGAAAGCGACGCCATAGCGTATTACGTCATCTCGGCGAAATTCTCTGTACCCCAAGAATATCGGGCCTATTTGAAATGCATGGGGGATATCGGGGATGTGACTCGTCCTGCTTACGGGGCTGGTAACGCCTCCTTTAACCTGGAAGTCACTTTAACCTGGAATACTATGTGGGAAGACATGATGGGCGATTATTTTAACTATGTCGGCCTGATCCCGAAAGATAAAGTCTTTTCTATCCCCATCACCATTACTGCCTTCACGGAGGAGGAATATCAAGGGGCTAAAACCCAGGTGGATGAAGCTTTAGCTGCCTTTTCCACGGACAGCATCACCTATTTTGCGGATAGAACCCAGGTGGCGAATTTGTCCGCTGTTACGGAAAACCTGATGCTTCCTTCTGTGGACGGCTTCAGCGCCGAATGGACTACTTCTGACCCGGATGTGGTGGCTGCGCCTTCTTATAAGACCGGCCGGGCTGTGGTGACTCGGCCTGGTGTCGGGGAAGAGGATGCCATCTGCACATTGACCTTAACCCTATCCTTGGATGGGTATAGCAATAGCAAAGAAATCCCGGTGACGGTCAAAGCCTTGACCGAGGAGGAAATCGCCACCGAACAGGCCAAGATTCAGCAAGTGGCGGATGCTTTGACCTTTGATGTCATTCGTAAAGATAACCTTTTTGCCGCCGCAGTTAGCACGGATTTATACCTCTGGCGCAGCGCGAAGCTAGGGGAAAGCATTGCCTGGTCCAAATCTGCCAGCCCCTTGACCGGCTATGCCATTGACTGGGAATACACGGAAAATATCGGCCAATACGGCAAGGTAACCCAGGGTGAAAAAGATGTCCAGGTGAATTTGAAAGCCACGGTATACAGCGCGGACAAAGGCAGCTATACCCAGGCCGTGGACGTGGTTATCCCCATGACCATTCTGGGCACGGGTAGCGACGGCACCTTTGCCGTGATGGAAACCCTGTTGGAAAATATTGCCGCTTCTTATACGGAAAGAACTGAAGATTGGCAAGTCATGGACATGGGCGCTTATGCGGCTTATGCCCCTGCTTCCAGCCATCAGCTGACGGAAAGTGCTAAGGCCGCTTACCTTGCTTCCGCTACCGCTGCCATTGCCTCTGCCGAGAAGGATACGGATATTGCCAAGGCTGTGTTGGGCTTGAGCGCCATTGGTGTGGATGTGACCACCTTGGATAATCAAGGTGCTACCTTAAATGCCATCACCGAGTTAAACGGCATGGAGCAGTCCAGCAGCGTTTGGAGAGCCCCCTATACCTTGGCTGCTTATAATCAGGGGGATTATGCTACCGACACTTATGAGCAGGCCTTACTAGACGCTTTGCTGGCTGCGCAAAATGATAACGGCAGTTGGACCGAATATGGAGACAGCGTTCAATCTACGGCTAATGTGTTGGCAGCGTTAGCGTTCTATCAGGAGGATGCTAGGGTAGCCGCCGCCATCGAAAAAGCGGTAAATTTCCTGGGGACGCAACAGCAAGCAGACGGCTCCTTTGACGCTTATGGGTATGGGGCAGACGCCAATACCCAGGCCATGGTTATCGTAGGTTTGGCTGCGGTGGGGGTGAATCCCGATACCGACGCCCGCTTCATCAAGAATGGTAACAGTGTCTTAGACGCATTGCTTTCCTTTGCTTTGGCTGATGGCAGCGGTTTTGGCTATCAGGACAATACCAGTCTGAATCCTTCCGCTACGGAACAGGGATTTAGGGCTTTGATTTCCTTAGCTCAGGTCATGACCACGGGGAAAGCCTATAATGTGTATGATTTCTATGGCAATGCGCCCAGCGTGACCTTGCGGGAAACGGTTAACGGTACCATTTCCGTGGATAACCGTTATGCTAAGGCAGAGGATATCGTCACCATTACCGTAAATCCTGCATTGGGCTTTGCCTTGGATGAGCTTCAGGTGATGGGCAAAGACGGCGCCGTTGCTTGGCAGGAAAAGCAAGAAAATGTGTATACCTTTACCATGCCTGAGGGTAGCGTGGTGATTTCCGCTACCTTTAAAGTAGCGGAAGATGCAGTAGATAGCGTGGTTAAGGCTATGGAAGCCTTGACGGTGAAGGACGCTTCGGAAAAGACCTTGGCAGAATTTGAAGCCATTAAGTCTGCTTATGCTGAGCTGACCCCGGCTGAAAAAGAAGAGATCAGTGCAGAATACGCTGAATTCCAGGCAAAAGTTGAGGCTTTCTCTGACTATTTGGACGACGCCATTTTAGACGCCAAAGACGAATTGGAAGAATATTTCGATAAGCTGGATGACGACGATTACACCGCCAGCAATTGGAAGAAGATCGAGGATATTTATGAAGACGCCCTGGATGATTTAGACCGGGCGGAAACAGAAGAAGAAGTGGCGGATATCCTGAAGGATGCCAAACGGCAAATGGACGCAGTCAAAGAAGGCTCCATGGAAGTAAGCTTCCGTTTAATCGGTGACTTTGTCCATGATAAGGCTTCCAAACATGAAGAATATGTCACTTGGATTGAAACCACGGATTATGAATTAGACGCCGGGAATACGGTGTATGATTTGTTCCGTCTGGCCTTGGATGACGCAGGCTTGGATGATAAAGGGGCCCGCAACAATTACGTTACCTCGATTCAGGCACCGGACATTCTGGGCGGTTACTGGTTAGAAGCTGAGGATAACGGTCCCAATTCTGGTTGGCAGTATACGGTAAACGGCAAACATCCCAGCTCCCCTATGAAGGACTATGAGCTGGAGGATGGGGATGAGGTCATCTGGCATTATGTGGATGACTATGCTGATGAAGAGGATGAAGAAACCTGGCTGGAAGCTGAGGACATCAGCCCCAAAGAATATGCCAAGGATCATTTGGACGACATCCTGAGTGTAGGGGCCCATGGTTCTGTTTCTCCCAAATTGTCTGTGAACGACTTGGGGGACGACGTTACCTTTACCTTTACTCCGGATGATGGGTACAAGGTACTCAATGTGAAGGTGGATGGTGTTTCCAAAGGCGCCATCACCAAATACACCTATAAAGATCTGGCTTTGGATAGCCGCATTTCCGTGACCTTTACCAGCGCCAATGGGGAAAGCGTTTATTACTATGATGTAAACAGCAGCGACTGGTATTATGACGCGGTGCAGTATATGACCGAAGAAGGTCTCATGGATGGCTTGGGTAACAATTATTTTGGCCCCGGAGAGCCCATGAGCCGCGCAATGCTGGTGACGGTGTTGTACCG
>CAKRYM010000075.1 GCA_934427095.1 uncultured Bacillota bacterium
AAAAATTTGGGTAATTTTAGATACAAGATCTTCATCTGCATCATCCTTCGTTTTTGCTACATTCTATGCTCGCCCGAGAAAAAAGGTGCCTATTTCAGCCACTTTTCCACCACAGCAGCAATCTCGTCCACAGAGCCAACGATACGGCGCATATCAGGCAATCCCTGGATAAATTTGCGCCCATATGTTTTTTCTATAATCCTCTTATCTAGCACACAAAAAACCCCCTGATCCCCATGGGAGCGGATCAAACGGCCAAACCCCTGTTTAAAACGAATTAATGCTTGCGGCAGGCTATAATCATTAAAAGAGGATTTTCCTTCTGCCTCAATCCGTTCCATACGACAAGCAGCAATAGGCGTATTTGGAGGCCAAAAAGGTAGCCGTACCACAACAATAAGGGAAAGCGCATCGCCAATCACGTCTACCCCTTCCCAAAAACTATTTGCCCCTAAAATACAACATTTTTCTTCTCGGCGTAGTCGATAAAGAAGGCTGGAGGGATCACCACTGATACCATGCGCTAAAACAGTAACCCCCTGTTCAGCTAATGGCTTTTGCACCCGCTGATATACTGCCTTTAATTGATAATGCGAGGTAAATAGCACAATAGCCCGGCCGTTAGATGCTGCCAAAAGCCGGATGAGCGCCCGGCTAATCATTTCCACTGCTGTAACCTCCGGGCACCGGCTCCAATCTGGCAAATCATTGACAATAGTAAAGACCGCTTGATCCTGGTAATGGAAGGGAGATAACATCATCAGTTCCCGCGGCTTTTCTGCCAAGAGGTCCAAGCCATGCCGATGTTTAAAGTAGGAAAAATCTTTGCCGGCAGCCAAAGTTGCAGAGGTAAACACAATTGCTTCAACATCTTGATAAAGGCAATCATACAACAATTGGCCAATTTCTATTGGCGCCATATTTAAGGAAGGCCGTTTTTCTCGGTCTATATACTCAACCCAGGTCACATAATCTTCATTATGCTCATCCAGGCAGCCCAATAAAGTTGAGGCCATTTCTCTTGCCTCAGATGCCGCAACTTGTAATTCATCACAACCTGCGGGCCGAGCTGTTTCATCCTCTTCCCGCGCATAACCCAAAACAACATCCAATAACCGGAAGCAGCTAGAAGAAAGTTTCATTAATTCCCCTGTAAGTCCATCTCCTAGCTGATGTAAGAGGGGCCAATCCACCTGGCCGCGATGTTGTGATCTAATGCGGATTTTTGCTGGGAAAAATGTTTCTTTTCCAACGTCCGGCAGAAAGAAATCGCTTAGTGCGGTAAAGAACTGCTCTCCCGTCAGAATCATGCGATCCACAGACGCATCGATTTCTTCCAACGATTTCAGTATAGTATCCGTAAGATTTCCATCAACAACATCCTGCGCATATTTTCCCAGCTGGGCAATGGCTCCAGCCTCTCGCTTTTTTTCCTTTCTCTTTAAGCGAGCAGCCATATTTACCAAGGCAAAAATATCGATACGGGATGAAAGCTGATCTTCTGCAGCGTGCTCCAAATGCTGAGCCTCGTCAATCACCAGAAAAGGCAAATCCGGCAAAAATCCCTTTTCAATAGCGGCGTTAGCAACCAACAAAGAATGATTAAGAATCAGAATATCTGCTTCCGCTGCTTTGGCTCTAGCACGCTGAACCAAGCAACCATTTTTTTTCGCAAAGGGACAAAAGTCGGCGCAGTTTTCCCGGGACGCGCAAATTCTCTGCCATTTCCAGCGATCATAAGCCGTCAAGCAAAGTTCCCCTCCATCGCCTGTTTTGGAGATAGCTCGCCAGACTGCTATCCGCATCAAAAAATAACGCATATTTTCCGGAGATTGCTCCAAATAATGTCCATATAGACGCCGGCAAAGATAATTGCTGCGCCCTTTTAATACCGCAGCTGCCACTGGACGATCCAGCAATTTACCAAGCATAGGAATGTCTTTATTCAAGAGCTGCTCCTGTAAATTACGCGTATGCGTAGAAATCGCAATTTGGCGGCCACTACCAGCAGCATAAAGAGCTGCGGGTAATAAATAGGCCAAAGACTTTCCCGTCCCTGTACCAGCTTCCGCCAAAAGGCAACCCCGACGATTAAACGTCTCCCCTACTGCCTGAGAAAGTTGCAATTGCTGTGGTCTGGCTTCAAAATTGTCTAAGCGTTGTTGATATTTACTATTACTTCCCAAATAGTCCTCTAATTCTTGTAAATCCAGGACATAATTTTCATGAATGACCCGCTGACGACTTCTCCGCTCCAAACTCTGTTTTTCATCCTTACCCTCACCAGGCATCTGGCATCTTCGCCGCAATAATTGCCCCATAGGCGTGTTGTCTTCTTCACAAAGTTTAAGAATATCTTCCTTTGCTTGCGGCGGTAAATCAGTTAAAGCGTCAGTAATTTTGATAAACAACTCTGCCTCCGCCCTAGCATCAGACAAGGCTCGGTGAGCCGTTTCATTAGTAATTGCAAGAGAAGCCGTTAAACTAGTTAAAGAATATGAGCTTTCTGTGGGAAAAACAATTTGCGAAAGGGTCAAGGTATCCAGCCATAATCTTTCATCTGGCCAATATTTTATCAAAAAGGTTCGATCAAAATTTGCATTATGTGCAACTAGCTCTGCATCTCCCACAAAGGCAGAAAAATCCGCTAACACATCTTCAAGTCGCGGGGCGTCCACTAGCATAGCATTGTCAATTCCAGTTAAGACAGAAACTTCCTTTGGAATGGACTTTTTACATTGCACCAACGAGTGAAATTCTTCGGTTAGAATTCCCCGCTGCAACTTAACCCCGGCAATCTCAATAATCTCATCATCTTCCGCGTTTAGCCCTGTTGTTTCCAGGTCAACAACCACAAATTCCCGTGCTTTTATGCTCATATTTCCTCGCTTAAGTATCCTCAATGCTTTTATTTTAACGTAAATTTTAAGGATTGTAAACTGTTCGAATTCCATCTGTACGCAAATAGGCAACAATTTGTTAGGCGCAATTTCTATGTTTCTTTTTCACCAAAGGGAACTGCGATGCGGCATCAGCCGCAATAACAATTACCTCCCCAACCTATCAGGCGAAACAAAAGGCTTCTGCTAGTTACCGTATGATCTGAAAAGATTTTTATCATTAATAAATAGCAAAAAAAATGGCGGCACAGTCGATTGACTGTGCTGCCATTTCTAAGCATATTCTATTTTTGTTATCGCGTCATCAAGCAATAACAGTTATGCGTAAAACTGACCGATCATCCAAACAGAGTCAGCAGAATACCGGCTGCAGATGCAGTACCGATAACACCGGCCACGTTGGGGCCCATGGCATGCATGAGAATCCAGTTCTGCGGATCTTCCTTCTGGGCAATTTTATGCACAACACGAGCTGCCATAGGAACTGCAGAAACGCCTGCTGCACCGATCAAAGGATTGATCTTGTTCTTCAGGAAGCAGTTCATCAGTTTGGCAACCAAGGTGCCGCCCATAGCGCAAACGAAGAAAGCAACCAAACCCAAGGCAACAATAGCCAGCGTCTGCAAGGTCAGGAAGGTTTCCGCATTGGTGGTAGCGCCAACAGAGAGGGCCAGCAAAATGGTAACAATGTTCATGAGGGCGTTTTTGGCAGTATCATTCAGACGTTCAACAACGCCACATTCATTAAACAGGTTGCCCAGCATCAGCATACCAATCAACGGAGTTGCTGCGGGGACGAACAGGGATACCAACACAGTAGAAAGAATCGGGAAAAGGATCTTCGTGGTTTTGCTGACGGGTTTCAGCTGCTGCATACGGATCAGACGTTCTTTCTTGGAGGTAACCAGTTTTGCTGCCGGCGGAATAATGATAGGCACCAAAGACATATAGGAATATGCCGCAACAGCAATGGGGCCCAGCAAATGAGGCGCCAATTTCGTTGCCAGGTAAATGGCAGTGGGGCCATCAGCACCACCGATAATACCAATGGAAGCAGCTTCCTCATAGGTGAAGTAAATACCAGGTACCAAGTCATTCAGGCAAAGTGCGCCCCAGAAGGTGATAAACACACCGATCTGCGCAGCAGCGCCCAAAAGCAAAGTCTTAGGATTGGCCAGCAACGGACCAAAGTCCGTCATGGCACCAACGCCCATGAAGATCAAGGGCGGGAAAACACCCAAGTGGTCGCCTTGGTACAGATAATACATCAGACCGCCAACGGTGCTTACAGAAAGGTTACCCCCATCGGAAAGGACAGGAACCATGGCGGATTCACCGCTAGCAGTAAGCACCTCAACTGCGTTATAAATTGGCTCAGCCATTACGCCGCCCAGCGGAATATTGGCTAACATCATACCAAAAGAAATCGGCACGAGCAGCAAGGGCTCAAAGCCTTTTTTCACTGCCAGATACATTAGCAGGAAGGAAACCAAAATCATAACACCTTGGCCCCAAGTAAATGCTGTAAACCCTGTATCGGCAAAAAAATCAAGCAAAGATTGTCCTACAGAATTCATTTATGTTCCCCCTTAATTATTTTTCCTAAACCTCAAATAATTACAGGGTAACTAAGGCGTCACCAGTCTGAACAGCGGTACCCTGGGGAGCATTAATGGCAGAAACGGTACCAGCAGAAGGAGCGGTAATCTCGTTTTCCATCTTCATAGCTTCAACAATCATGAGCACATCACCAGCATTAACAGACTGACCAACGCTGACCAGAACCTTCAGCACCGTACCGGGCAATGGGCTGGTAACTACATTAGCGCCGGCAGCAGGAGCAGGGGCAGCTGCGGGGGCGGGAGCAGCAGGAGCAGGAGCAGCTGCAGGAGCAGCTTTGGGTGCAGCCTTGGGAGCAGCTGCAACAGGAGCAGCACCGCCGATTTCTTCTACTTCAACGGAAAAAGTCTCGCCATTCACAGTGACATTGTATTTCTTCATTTTATATTTCCTCCTAATATCAATTCAAGAAAGATTGATCAAACGTAAGACTGTCTAGTAGTAATAATCTCACTTACACCGGATTGACCCCACACACCATTAGAGACACCGTTTCTCCGGATGGAGGTGAAATGTAATTCACGCATGGATCTGCCACTGTAAGCGGAAACAGCTGCCATGATCAGAGCAACGGTCTTAGGATCAATACCATTAGATACTGCTGGAGCTGCTACCGGAGCTGCTGCTGCAGGTGCAGGCTTTTCGGCTTTTTTTTTGCTAGAGCCGGTTACTGCATCAATTATCTTATCCAAAATTTTGATAAAAACCATCAAAATAACCAGGATAAGGAAAACAACAGCAATACCAATGACCGTAGTCTGGATACCGACTGCTAAAGTTTCAGCTGACATATTGTCTTCCTCCTTGTTCTTTATACGGGCAGGTTCCCATGTTTCTTACCAGGACGAGATTCCTTCTTGGTCATCAGGGAATCCAAAGATTTAATCAGATAGAATCTGGTATATTCAGGCTCAGTTACGATATCAACAAAGCCTCTTGCTGCAGCGCAATAGGGATTGGCGAATTTTTCTTCATATTCGGCAATCTTTTCTGCACGTTTAGCGGCGGGATCTTCTGCTGCGTCGATTTCTTTACGGAATACGATATTGGCTGCGCCCTGTGCACCCATAACGGCAATCTGTGCAGTAGGCCAAGCAATCGCCGTATCCGCACCCAGAGATTTACCGCACATGGCCAGATAAGCACCTCCGTAAGCTTTACGGGTAATCACAACCAGCTTCGGAACAGTAGCTTCGGAATAGGCATAAAGCAATTTTGCACCATGACGAATGATGCCGCCATGTTCCTGAGCAACACCAGGCAGATAGCCAGGGGTGTCAACGAAAGTCAACAGCGGAATATTCATAGAGTCGCAGAAACGAATGAATCTACCGCCTTTATCAGAAGCATTGATGTCCAGGCAACCAGCCATTACTTTGGGCTGGTTTGCAATTACGCCAACGCTGACGCCATTCAGACGGATAAACCCGGTAAGAATATTGCCAGCCCAGTATTTCTGGACTTCAAAGAATTCATGATCATCAGCAATAGCAGTGATCACATCATGCATATCATAAGCATGGTTAGGATCATCCGGCACAACTTCCTTCAGGATTTCATCTGCGCGTTCAGCAGGATCATCGCATTCGAAAATAGGAGCGCCTTCCAGGTTATTGCTGGGCAGATAGCTAAGAAGCGTACGAATCTGGCCAATGCATTCCGCCTCATCTTCTGCGTAGAAATGTGCATTACCGCTGGTTCTGTTATGGGCCATAGCACCACCCAGAGCTTCTGCGGTCACTTCTTCACCCGTAACAGACTTAATGACCTGCGGGCCGGTAATAAACATATTGGCCTTGTTCACCATGAAGATGAAGTCAGTCAGGGCAGGAGAATACACTGCGCCACCAGCGCAGGGCCCCATAATTACGGACAGCTGAGGAATTACGCCGCTGGACAAAGTGTTACGTTTGAAAATTTCACCGTAACCATTCAATGCGTCAACAGCTTCCTGAATACGAGCGCCGCCGCTATCATTAATACCAATGCACGGTGCACCAACTTTCAGGGCCAAATCCATCACTTTGCAGATTTTTGCTGCATGCATTTCACCAAGGGAGCCACCCAAAACAGTGAAATCCTGGGAAAATACATACACCAAACGGCCATCGACAGTACCATAACCGGTAACAACACCTTCATTCGGCGCCTCGACTTTATCCATGCCGAACTGGGTACCTCTATGAATCACAAACTGATCCAATTCAACAAAGCTCCCCTCATCCAGCAAAGCGTCGATTCTCTCGCGAGCCGTCATTTTTCCGCTGGCATGCTGCTTTTCGATCTTTTTCTGACCGCCGCCGAGCATGACTTTTTCGCGTTCAGCAGCAAGCTTTTCCAGCTTAGCTTCTCTAGACATCTGCTTACCTCCTACTTAAACATTTATAATAAACTAACAAACGCTGTAAACAAAGTTATTTATTGTGTTCGCACAGTTCAAGCAAAACACCCTTGGTTGCCTTGGGATGCAAGAAAGCGATAGAAGTGTTCCCTGCACCAGGACGCGGGCTCTGATCGATCAGGCGGATATCCTTTGCTTTCAGTTCTTCCAAAGCTTCCGCAATATTATCAACCGTCAAAGCAATGTGCTGAATGCCTTCACCCTTTGCTTCGATGAACTTCGCAATAGCGCTGTCTTCTGCAGTAGGTTCAAGCAATTCAATTTCCGCATCGCCGCAATGAATAAAACCGGTGATGCATTTCTGAGAAGCAACTTCTTCGCGGCAGGAAATTTCCAAACCAAGGACATCTTC
>CAKRYM010000076.1 GCA_934427095.1 uncultured Bacillota bacterium
CTCTTTTCCCTCGCTCGAGCGCTTTCTTATCATACCAAATCTTTCCCCTCTTGTCAACACCTTTTTTCTTCTTTTTTCCGCCTTTTTTCGTGGCCGAAAAATAAGGTGGGAGCATTTGGTAGAATTATCCTCCCAAAAAAGGGAGGGAATATAATAATTCTCCCTTTTGGACAAATCTCCTTTATTTTTTGAGAAAAAATTTTTCTTTTCTTCTCCTGCTTCCTTTTCCCCTAAGTAGCAGCCCTCTCAAAAAAAACTAGATGCCTATCTAAAAGCATATTACCGTTTACATAAGGAAATAATCTTCCTATTCGTCCCATTCCCCCCATTGACAAACGAAGTTTGCTCCCCTATAATATTGTGTTAATCTCTTGGAAAAATTCTGCTCTTTTTCGACAGTTCCCTTTATCCTCACCTATTTGGAGCAGGAGTTTCCCTAAAAAACAAGAATTCTATGTTATTCGGCTTACGTTTCAGCTTACCCTAAACACAAATCCCCTGAGGAGGAACGGTCATGGCTTACTATTATAATGAAGCTTCCCACACTTTTAGCGAATATCTTTTGGTTCCCGGTTATTCTTCTGCGGAATGTATCCCTTCCGCTGTTTCCCTGAAAACCCCGCTGGTGCGCTACCGCCCCGATGAGGAAGAATGCCCCTTACAGCTAAACATCCCCATGGTTTCCGCTATTATGCAGGCAGTTTCCGATGACAAAATGGCCGTTGCCCTGGCCAAGGAAGGCGGCATCAGCTTTATCTTTGTTTCCCAATCCATTGAATCCCAAGCGGAAATGGTGCGCAGGGTAAAAAATTACAAAGCGGGCTTCGTGGTAAGCGATTCCAATTTACGGCCTGATTCCACCCTGGCTGATGTATTGGCTTTAAAACAAGTAGCTGGGCATTCCACCATGGCCGTCACTGAGGACGGTACCCCCAATGGCAAAATGGTGGGCTTAGTGACCAGCCGAGATTACCGGGTCAGCCGGATGAATCAGGACACCCCGGTCCGGGAATTCATGACCCCCATGGACAGGCTGATTTATGGTGAAGAAGGCATTAGCCTTTCCGAAGCAAATGACATGATTTGGGAGCATAAGCTGAACGCTTTGCCCATCCTGACCAAGGATGGCCGCTTGAGCGCCTTTGTGTTCCGCAAGGATTACGACGCCCACAAAGAACAGCCTCTGGAGCTGCTGGATGATCAGAAACGCTATATTGTGGGGGCTGGCGTCAATACCCGGGATTATGAAGAGCGAATCCCCGCTCTCTTGGACGCAGGTGCCAATGTATTGTGCATCGACAGCTCCGAAGGGTACAGCGAATGGCAAAAACGCACTTTGGACTTTGTCCGCAAAAACTATGGGGACAGCGTAAAAATCGGCGCCGGCAACGTAGTAGACGGCGATGGGTTCCGTTTCCTGGCCGAAGCTGGCGCGGACTTCATCAAAGTAGGGATTGGCGGCGGTTCCATCTGCATCACCCGGGAAACCAAGGGTATCGGCCGCGGCCAGGCCACCGCGCTGATTGACGTGGCCAAAGCCCGGGACGAATATTTTAAAGAAACCGGGATTTATGTGCCCATCTGCACGGACGGCGGTATTGTGTATGACTATCATCTGACCTTGGCCATGGCCATGGGTGCGGATTTCGCCATGTTGGGCCGTTATTTCTCCCGCTTTGACGAAAGCCCCACGGCCAAAGTCCTGGTCAACGGGAGCTATATGAAGGAATACTGGGGCGAAGGTAGCGCCAGAGCCAGAAACTGGCAGCGTTATGATTTAGGCGGCAGCAGCAAGCTGAGCTTTGAAGAAGGGGTGGATAGCTATGTCCCCTATGCCGGTAGCTTGCATGACAACCTGGAAGCGACCCTGGCCAAGATCCGTTCCACCATGTGCAACTGCGGTGCCCTGAACATCAACGAATTAAGAGAAAAAGCCAAGCTGACCCTGGTCAGCTCGGTCAGCATCGTAGAAGGTAGCGCCCACGACGTACTCCTGAAAGATCAGGCCCATGCCACCAGCCGTTAAACGCTCCTTTCTTAACGAAGAAAACAAACACCTGCCCTTCGGGCAGGTGTTTTGCATTCTGAGATTAATTTAGCGCTGATCCGCCAATTCTTTGATCAGTTTCTCGGTTTTTTCCCAGCCCAGGCAAGGGTCGGTGATGGATTGGCCGTAAACGCCGCCATCCGGTTTCTGATTCCCGTCTACCAGATAAGATTCAATCATCAGGCCTTTGACCAAGCGATGAATATCCTGGGAATGGCGGCAGCTATGCATAATTTCCTTGGCAATACGGGGCTGTTCCTCCCATTGTTTACCGGAATTATTATGATTGGTATCCACAATCACGCCGGGGTTTTGTAAACTGCTCTTGGCATACAACTCGCACAACAGCTGCAAATCCTCATAATGATAATTGGGGATAGAGCGGCCATGTTTATTGGCTGCGCCCCGCAAAATCGCATGGGCCAAGGGATTCCCCTTGCTATGCACTTCCCAACTGGAATAAACAAAGGTGTGGGGATGCTGGGCGGCGGTAATCGAATTCATCATCACGGACAAATCCCCGCCCGTGGGATTTTTCATGCCTGTAGGAATGTCCAAACCGCTGGCCGTTAACCGGTGCAGCTGGTTTTCCACAGAGCGAGCGCCCACGGCCACATAGGAAAGAACATCGGAAAGATAATGATGGTTTTCCGGATAAAGCATTTCATCTGCACAGGAAAAGCCTGTCTGCTCCAGGGCGCGCATATGCATTTTGCGAATGGCGATCAGGCCTTTCAGCATATCCGGGGAAGCGTTAGGATCAGGCTGATGGAGCATACCTTTGTAGCCATCCCCGGTGGTGCGGGGTTTATTGGTATAAATGCGCGGGACGATGAAAATTTTGTCCTTTACTTCCTCCTGGACTTTGCGCAGGCGGCTGATATATTCTAGCACCGCGTCCTCTCGATCCGCAGAGCAGGGGCCGATAATTAATACCAACCGGTCGTCTTCCCCAGTAAAAATTTTGGCCAAAGCTTGGTCTGTTGCTTTTTTTTGTTGGGCCAGCGCCTCGGAAATCGGGTACATATCCTTGATCACTTGCGGCGTGGGCAATTTGCGTTTGAATTCCATGTTCATTTTTCTGTACTTCCTTTTTTGGGTTGATCAAAATAGGTTCTGCGCTTTGTGGAAAGACGCATCATTTCCCGGATTTTTTCTGTGTTTTCCTGGACAATGGCTTCTTTTAATTCCTGAAAACGCTGGGCAAACAAATCCATTTGCTGTAATAGCTCCGCTTTGTTCAGCAAAAACAGCTCGCTCCACATCTCATCATTGATTTTGGCAATACGGGTCAAATCTCGGAAAGAGTCCCCGGTATATTCCGCCAAGTGCTGAGAATCCTTGCACACCATCAACGATACGGCGATGCAATGGGTCAACTGGGACAAAAAGCCGATCATCTCATCATGTTCCGCCGGAGAAAGAGTGGCGATGGTCCGAAAGCCCAGCACTTCCCCTAATTTCCGGCAAATGGCAATGGCGGCGGCCGTATTCTTTTCCGTTGGGGTGATGAGATAATTGGCACCCTGGAAAATCTCTTTCCTGGCGTTTTCCACGCCACTTAGCTCCCGGCCAGCCATGGGATGAGCGCCGATATATTCCAAATCTTCTCTCAGCATGGCCTGAACCCGATACACCACGCTGGTTTTTACCCCGGTCACATCCGTAAGCAAGGCCCCAGGCCGGATAAAAGACTGATATTGCTCTAGCCACTGGAAAAAGGTGTGGGGATACAGGGCGAACACCAGCAGGTCAAATTGGCGGACATACGCCTCCGTCACCTGGCTAACGCCATGGGTGATCAGGCCATGGTCCAAGGCATAGCGGATAGAAGCCGGGTTGTTATCCACTGCCCCTACGGTATAGCCTTGATCCGTCAAGGCTTGGGCATAGCTACCCCCCATGAGCCCTAGACCTACAATCAAAATTTTTGTGCTCTGATTAAACTCCATATTCGATCTCCAATCCCAAATCCTGCAAGATTTGGAAAAAATTTGGGAAACTTTTTTCTACTGCTTCTCCGTCCGTGATGGTGGCCCCGGTTAAGGTAGCTAACACAGCCAGCGCCATAACAATACGGTGATCGTTATGGCCGCAAAGAATTTCCTTTGGCTTTTGCAGGCCCCCTGGGGGGACAATCACTTCGTTTTCTTGAATGTCCAGACAAAGGCCGAATTTCCTTAATTCTTCTGCCATGGCCTGAGCCCTGTCGCTTTCCTTGATCTTAAGCCTGCGGGTACCCAGGAAATGGCCGCCTGCCTTGGCTGCGGCAAAGGCAAAGAGAATGGGCGCTAAATCCGGGCAGGAAGAAAGGTTGATGGGGGTCCCCCCCCCATTCGGGCTGCTTAATTCCTGGAACAAAGCGGGGGCGATTTTATCCCCCTGTAAACTCTGGGGATTAAGACCCGTGACCGTTACCGCATTTCCCAAAGCCTCTAAGGCCAAGAAAAAGGCGGCGTTGGACCAATCCCCTTCCACCTGGATTTCCCTGGGTTGATAGGTTTGCGCGCCAGGAATTCGGAAGGTATAGGGGGCGATTTCCTCCACCTGTACCCCAAAAAGAGCCAGAGCCGCAATGGTGATGCGGAAATAGGCCTCGCTTTCTACTGGAGGTAGGACACGCAAAAGGCTTTCTCCCTTTAACAAAGGCAAGGCGAACAATAAACCGCTAACAAATTGGCTGCTCACATCCCCGGGCAGGATATATTCCCCGGGCAGAAGCTCCCCCTGCACCATCAGGGCGCCGTTTTTCTTTCGGATGGCAATTCCCTTTTGGGCGAAGAGACTTTCATATACTCCCACGCCCCGCTCCAACAAACGCGAGCTGCCCGTAAAACGGCCGCCCTCTAAGCAAGCCAAAGCCAGGGGAATGAAAAACCGCAGGGTACTGCCGCTTTCCCGGCAAGGGAAATCGCCTATGCCTTGCGGCGGCGTATTGCCGCCCCGAAGCAAAAGGCATGTTTCTTTTTCCGTATCCGTAGCACCTAAGGCACGAATACAGTCTAAGGTAGCCAGGATATCCTGGCTTTTGGCAATGCCTTTGACCAGGCTTTCCCCTTTAGCCAAAGCCGCGCAAATCAGTAAGCGGTGAGCATAGCTTTTGGAAGGGGGCGCTACAACCTGGCCTTTTGCCTGACCCGGTTTAATCCTGATGTTCATGGTGTTCTCCTACATACTGTTGTAAAGCATCCATAGCCTGGGTATAGCCGGCCAAACCCTGACCGCTGATGGTTTTGATCACCGCCTGCCGGATATAGCTGATTTGGCGGAAATCCTCCCGCTGGCTGACGTCGCTGATATGCACCTCCACCGTGGGGATACCCACGGCTTTCACCGCGTCCAAAATGGCCACGCTGGTATGGGTATAGGCAGCGGGGTTAAAGACAATGCCGTCTATGTCCTGAAAATAGGCTTGCTGAATGGCATCCACCAAAGCACCTTCATGATTGGATTGGTAAACCTCCACCTGCACGCCTATGGTTTCCGCATAGCTTTGCACCAAATTGACCAAGTCCTGATAGGTTTGGCGACCGTAAAGCGCCGGCTCCCGTATGCCTAAAAAATTCAAATTGGGGCCGTTCAAGATTAGGAATTTCATGGGGCGATCTCCTTCCAAATGGTTTCTGCCACGACCTTTGGTTCCTGCACAGAGGGGACATGCCATTCCCCGGCCTGACAATACAAGGGGTATCTTTCCTGATACCGCTGGGTCAAAGCTTCTCGATTCAGTGCCAAAGGCCGGTCTGGAGTAGGCAACAATTTTTCCAAGGGTCTATCCAGGAAAATGGTTTTGCCGTTTCGCTGTAAGGCGCGGAGATTTTCCGGCCTAAGCACCACGCCGCCACCAGTGGCGATCACTGCGCCCCTTTCCTTGGCGGCTTCTGCCACCACTTCCGCTTCCACTTGCCGGAATGCTTCTTCCCCGGCCTGGGCGAAATATTCCCCAATGGAACAGCCCAGTCTTTCCACAATCAGTTGATCCGTATCGATAAAGGGTTTACCGCTTAATTTGGCTAAAGCTTTCCCTACCGTGGTTTTCCCAGCGGAAGGCATGCCCAAAAGGACGATATTCACCTTTTCCCGCCACACCTGGGCGTAGACTGTTTCCATACGGCTTTGGTCCAAAGGCTGGTTTTGGAACAAGCTGGCAGCAGCCACCGCCTGCGCAGCCAACATATACAAGCCGCCTTCGGCCAAAATTCCTTTCGCCTGCTCATCTAAGACCAAATTGGTACGCAAAGGGGTATAGACCGCGTCCACCACCCCTTCCACCTCCGGGAAAAGGGAAAGATCCAGGGGGCACCCCTCTACCGCCGGGTACATACCAACTGGAGTAGTATTGACGATGATTTGGGCGTCCTTTTGCAGCACAGGGGCTTCTGCATAAGTAACCGCACCGCTCTGCGCCTGGCGGGACACATGGACAATGCTTTTTGCCCCTAAGCTTTTCAGTACGGCATGGGCGGTTTTGGCTGTGCCGCCGGTACCTAAAATCAAGGCATGTTTCCCTTGGGGGTTAATCCCCCCATGGCGGAATAATTCTTGCATGCCGAAAAAATCCGTATTGTCCCCATACAGTTTGCCCTTACGGTTCACAATGGTATTCACCGCACCGATCAGCCTAGCCGCCGGGGAAATGTCATCCAAATAAGGGAGCACCGTTTCCTTATAGGGGATGGTCACATTAATACCCAAAAAATCCCTTTTTTCTAGGAAAGGCCCTACTTCCGCCGGGGTTAATTCCTGCAAGGTATAAGCATAATCCCCGATTTTGGCATGGATTTCCGGGGAATAGCTATGCCCCAAATGTTCGCCGATTAAGCCATATTCCATGGGGCCTCCCCCTTCCTAAACACATCAGTGCCAAAGCGTTGGGCCAGCAAATCACAGATAACCAAAGCTGCCACGCTATCCATCACCGGGCAGATCCGGCGGATAATGGCGGGGTCATGCCGGCCATGAATGGTGAGCTCTGCATTTTCCCCTTTACAAAAATCCACGGTTTCTTGGGCTTGGGCAATGGAGGGAGTGGGCTTGACGGCGCACTGGAATACAATGGGCATGCCGTTGGTGATGCCGCCGTTGATGCCGCCGTTATGATTGCTTTTGGTCACCACTTTACCC
>CAKRYM010000077.1 GCA_934427095.1 uncultured Bacillota bacterium
CTGGTGGTGATCATGCTAATGTTGATCCCCTCATTATAGAGGACGCGGAACATAGTAGCAGCCACCCCGGGATGAGAAATCATGCCGGCGCCAACCACAGAAACTTTGGCCACGGTGTCGCCAATAGCGAAGTTTTCCGCAGGCAGGTTTTTGACCATATCGGTGAGGATCTGTTCCACCTTATCCCGGTCCTCTCTGGGGCAGGTGAAGGAAATATCCTGATGCATATAGCGGGTGCCGCTTTGGATAATCATATCCACGTTGACGCCGGCCTTGGCCAATTCGCCAAAGACTAGGCTCGCAACCCCTGGATGATCGGGAACACCGAAAATGGTGACTTTTAATACGTTTAGATCATGGGCAATGCCACAGACCATTTCTTCTTTTTCAATATTTTTTTGCATTGCATTGGCCTCCCTGACATAGGTACCTTCATTATGATTAAAGCTGGAACGGACGCAGAGCGCTACATTATAGACAGACGCCAATTCCACAGAACGGGTGTGCAGTACGCCTGCGCCCAAAGACGCCAGCTCCTGCATTTCCTCATAAGAAACTTCATCCAATTTTTTGGCCTGGGGGACGATACGGGGATCAGCGGAATACACGCCGTCTACGTCCGTGTAGATCTCACAGAGATCCGCCTCCAAAGCTACGGCCAAGGCAACGGCAGAGGTGTCGGAACCGCCCCGCCCCAAGGTCGTAATTTCGCCCAGGGGGGTGATGCCTTGGAAGCCAGCCACCACCACAATGCGGCCCATATCCAATTCCCGCTGGACGCGGGCGCTATTAACGGAGACAATGCGCGCTCTGGCGTATTCTCCGTCGGTCATATAACCAGCTTGGGCTCCGGTGAGGCTGATGGCGTCATAGCCCATGCCCACCAAGGTCATGGCCAGCAAAGAAATGGATTGCTGTTCCCCAGTGGAAAGGAGCATATCCATTTCCCGCTGAGGCGGGCGAACAGGGCAAAGTTCTTTGGACAGGGCGATCAAATCATCGGTGGTATCACCCATGGCGGAAACCACCACGGCAACCTTATTGCCGGCATCCACGGTTTCCGCGATGCGGCGGGCAACATTGCGGATACGGTCGGGATTCGCAACGGAGCTGCCGCCAAATTTTTGTACTACGATTGCCATATTGATTCTCCTAATCTGTTGCAGATCATTCTAGTATAGAAACTATTCTTCAACGCGGATGTAGCCGCAGACTTCTTGTACGCAGTCCAAGAAGCTGATGCTATCCAGCGCAGTAAGCAAATCCCGATGCAGCACCCGATGGGTGATGATGACGATTTCGGACATGCCGTTTTCCATGCGGCGTTTTTGCAAAACTGCATCCATGCTCACATTGGCGTCGGATAAAGCAGTAGAAAGGGAAGCAAAGACGCCCGGCTTATCTGTCACTTGAATGCGCACATAATATTTGCATGCGGTATCGTCCATTTTGACGACAGGTAATTCCTGATAGCATGTGCAGCCATAGCGTTCCTTGCAATTGTGGGCGATGTTACGCGCCGCAGCAATGATATCGCCAGCCACGGCACTACCGGTGGGTAGACTACCAGCGCCCCGGCCATAGAACATGACGTTTTCCACCATGTTACCATGGACCAATACGGCGTTATAAGAATCCCTGACAGAAGCAAGGGGGTTTTCTTCCGAAATCATCATAGGATGCACGCGGGCTTCGATCTTTTCCCCATCGCAACGGGCAATGCCCAGCATCTTGATAACATAGCCCAATTCTTTGGCATAGGCAATGTCCCATTTGGTGATTTTGGTGATGCCTTCGCAATAGACCATATCAAAGGTGACTCGGCTATTAAAGGCCAGGGAAGCAAGGATAGCGATTTTCCGGGCCGCATCCCAGCCTTCGATGTCAGCGGTAGGATCAGCTTCTGCATAACCCAAGGCTTGGGCTTCTTTTAAGGCATCGGCAAAGTCCATGCCTGTTTCATACATTTTGGTGAGGATAAAATTGGTGGTACCGTTGATGATGCCCATGACGGAATCAATTTTATTCCCGGCCAGACTCTCTTTTAAGGGCTGAATAATGGGGATGCCACCAGCTACGGATGCTTCAAAAAACAAATCCGTATTGGTCTTATCTGCAATGGCCAATAATTCACCGCCTCGGGTTGCCATTAAGTCCTTATTGGCGGTAACGGCGCTTTTGCCCAAGGAAAGGGCAGTGGAAAGAATGTCGTAAGCCAGGGTGGTACCGCCGATCAGCTCTACGACAATATCAGTTTCCGGATCTTCTACGGCGTCCCGCCAGTTATCCGTGATGCGGGTATCGGTTAGGTTCAGTTTGTCCACAACTGCTTGGGCCTTGGACAAATCCTTTTCCGCAATCCAGCGCACTTTGATGGGCAGGGCTCTTGCGGCAATGGTATCTTGGTCCGCGGTCAAAACCGTAATGGTACCGGAGCCTACTGTGCCGGCGCCCACAACAGCCACGTTCACTTGTTTACGTTGGTTGACAATCATGCTCGCCACTCCTATTGCATGGTATAATTTTCTTTCTGATGCAAAATGCACATATATAACACAGTATAGCAGTTTTTGATACGGATATCAAGTGAAAATCCCTGAGGGAGGAGATTTTTGTGAGAAAAAAGCCCTAGTAGGGGGGCCTATTTTTCCATAAACTTTCTTGGGTAGGACTTGACTGTGATGGGGATTTGTCATATGATAATATATCAAGGTGAATGAAGCTAAGGTTCATCTTTTTTAGGAGGAAAACCATGAAATACGTGATTTTACTGGGCGATGGCATGGCCGATTGGCCGGTGGATGCTTTGGGTGGGAAAACCCCGCTGGAAGCCGCTAAAAAGCCCAATATGGATAAAATTGCTCAGCTTGGCGCCGTGGGGTTGGTGCATACCATTCCAGAAGGTATGCCCCCTGGCTCTGATACGGCCAACCTTTCGGTCATGGGGTATGACCCCAAAAAATATTACAGCGGCCGTTCTCCCTTGGAAGCGGTCAGCATGGGCGTGGATTTGAAACAGGATGACGTGGCTTATCGCTGCAATATCGTCACCCTTTCGGAAGAAGGGGAATATGAAGACAAAACCATGCTGGATTATGCGGCGGGGGAAATCAGTACAGCAGAAGCCCAGGAATTGATTAAGGCCTTGCAGACGGTGTTCAATACGGAAAGCAGCCAGCTTTACCCGGGGATTAGCTATCGCCACTGCATGGTGCTGAATCATGCCGCTACCGGTGCGGAGCTGACGCCGCCTCATGATATTACCGGTCAACCCATTAAGGGGAAATTACCCAAGGGGCAAAACGGTCAGCTGTTGGAAAGCTTGATGAAACAATCCTGGGATATCTTGTCTAATCATCCCGTGAACCTGGCTAGGAAAGCAAAGGGCCTGCGTCCTGCCAACTCCGCTTGGTTCTGGGGCGAAGGTACCCGGCCCCGTTTGGATACCTTGGCAGAACTGTACGGGTTGCAAGGGGGCGTGGTTTGCGCTGTGGATCTCATTCGTGGTCTGGGGATTTGCGCTGGCATGCGTACCATTGAGGTGCCTGGCGCCACGGGCGGTATGGTCACCAATTACGAAGGCAAAGCCCGCGCCGCATTAAGCCTGTTGCAGGATGGCTGCGATTTGGTGTATATCCATGTGGAAGCGCCGGATGAATGTGGCCACCAGGGAAAACCGGAAGCAAAAGTAGACGCTATTGAGCATATTGACGGTATGCTGGGGTTAATTATGTCTGAGCTGGATGCCGCTGGAGAGGATTACGCCATCCTGTTGACGCCGGATCATCCCACGCCTATCCGGGTGCGTACCCATGTGAGCGACCCGGTTCCCTTTGTGTTGTATAGCTCTAAAGGCTCGGCTGGCCCCCATGCGCCTGCTTATACCGAGGCTAATGCCAAAGCCACTGGCTTGTATTTGGCGGAAGGCCCTATGTTGATGAAGAAATTGGTTAGCGGCACGTTTTGATTTTGTTAAAAAAAGTCGGTAACATTGAAAAAACAAGAGGTACATGCTATGATAAAGGATGAGGAATACCTGGTGTTCCTTGGACTGAGCAGGAATTTCTTGTTTGATCGCAATGACTGGCCACGGGGAAACCGTTGGCAGACAAAAAATAAGGACAAACAAAATGAAAACGATTATTGCTGGGTTAGGAAAGATTGGCTGGGCTGTGGCTGAACAGCTCTTGGCGGAAAATCATGATCTCACCATTATCGATATTGACGAGGAACGTATTGAAAGCGCTTCTAACAGCTTGGATGTGATTACCATTGAAGGCAATGCTTCCAATTGCGAGATATTGGAAGCCGCAGATATCGCCAACACAGATATGATGATCGCCACCACGGATTCAGACGCCATGAATTTGGTCTGCTGCATGGTGGGAAAACGGATGGGCGCTAAACATACGATAGCGCGAGTGAGAGATACGGCTTATTTACGGCAGGCGGATTTCCTAAGGGAAAGTTTCGGCTTGTCTATGTTGGTGAATCCAGAGTTGGAAGTTGCCAATGAAATTGCTCGGATTCTCCGTTTCCCTACTGCTACACGGGTAGAAAGTTTTTCTCGGGGTAGATTGCGTCTGGCAGAGTATCCGCTGGAAAAGAATAGCGCTTTAGTGGGGGTCCCCCTTTCTAAGCTGGAAATGGTCAGTCGCGCTGGCATCTTAATTTGCGCGGTGGAGCGGGACGACCATGTGGTTATTCCTAAGGGTGATTTTGTGCTGGAACCAGGGGATAGCTTGACTCTGGCCGCGGAACCCAAAGATTTGCGTAGCTTTTTTAAGAAATTAGGCGTTTATCGCCGGGCAGCCAAAAGTGTATTGATTTTAGGCGGCGGGCGTATTGCCGTTTATTTGGCTCGCGCTTTGGACGTGTATGGGATTGAAACCCGTATTGTGGAACGGAATCTCGACCGTTGTCGGGAACTTTCCGAGTTGTTACCCCATACGGAAATCATCCATGGGGACGGTAGCCGGCGGGAACTTTTGCTGGAACAGCGCATTGCCAATACCGATGGCTTTGTGGCTTTGACCGGCTCAGATGAAGAGAACTTAATTCTTTCTATGTACGCCCATTCTTGCGGTGTACGCAGTGTCATTGCCAAAGTCAATGAAGAACATCTTTCCGCTATGCTGGAGGATACCGGGCTGAATTGCTTTGTGAATTCCAAGCAAGTGGTGGTTCAGCAGATTATGCAATATGTCCGCGCTTTGCAGAACTCTATGGGCAGCAGCGTGGAAACCCTTTACCGTATTGTGGACGGCAGGGTAGAGGCATTGGAATTCATTGTGAGCAGTAGCGCCCACTGTATCAATACCCCGCTGAAGAATTTACCCTTGCGCAGCGATGTGTTGGTGGTAGGGATTACCAGAAATAATGAGATGCTAGTGCCTAGTGGGGATAGCGTGATTTTACCTGGAGATCGTATCATTGTGGTGACTACCCAAAGCGGTTTGCAGGATTTAGACGATATCCTGACGGAGAAACGGAAATGAATTATCGAATGATTTTTCAATTGCTGGGCCGGGTTCTCTTATGCGAAGCAGCTTTTCTGCTTTTGCCCATGGTAACGGCCTTGGTGTATCATGAACCCGTATTTCCTTTTCTATTAACCAGCGCAATTCTGGCGGCTTTTGCTGGGGTGTTGCTGCTGTTTCGGCCACGTAATGGTAGCATATACGCGAAAGAAGGCTTTGTTTGCGTAGGCTTGTCCTGGCTACTGATGTCTTTGTTTGGGGCGCTGCCATTCTTGTTTAGCGGGGCCATTCCCGGGTTTGCTGACGCTTGGTTTGAAACGGCGTCTGGTTTTACCACCACTGGCGCCAGTATTCTTTCTGATGTGGAAAGCTTACCCCGAGGAATTTTGCTTTGGCGCAGTTTGACCCAATGGATTGGCGGCATGGGGGTACTGGTTTTTGTCATGGCGGTGCTACCCATGGCCGGTGGGCGCGCCATGCATATTATGCGGGCGGAAGTCCCTGGCCCAACTGTAGGCAAATTGGTGCCCAGGGTACGGCACACGGCAAGGATATTATACCTGATTTATGTGGGTATGACCGTATTGCAAATTATCTTGCTGCTCTTTGGCGGTATGAGTGTATTTGATGCGGTACTCCATGCCTTTTCCACTGCGTCTACGGGTGGCTTTTCTAGCTATAATTCCAGCGTGGGTGCCTTTAACAGCAACTATATTATTGCGGTAATCGGGATTTTCATGGTGCTGTTTGGGGTGAACTTCAACCTGCTTTTCTTGCTGCTGGTTGGTCGTTGGAAAACAGCCTTGCGTAGCGAAGAATTGTTGTGGTATTTAGGTATCGTAATCTTTGCAACAGTGACCATTGGTCTGAATGTCCGTCATCTATACAGCTCCTTTGGCCAATCTGTATTGCAGGCCTTTTTCCAAGTCAGCTCCATTATGTCCTCCACTGGTTATGCCACAGCCAATTATGATTTGTGGCCGGATTATTCGCGGTGGTCCTTGCTTTTATTGATGATTATCGGGGCTTGTGCTGGCAGTACAGCTGGTGGGATGAAAGTTTCCCGCTTGATTTTGCAGGTTAGAGCAGTTTGGGGGGAAATTCGTCATTTATTACTGCCTAATTCTGTGCGGCCGGTACGTTTGGACGGAAAAACAGTGGCGGAGAATACCGTAAAAGAATCTTTGATTTATGGGGTTCTGTATTTCTTTGTGGTGGCCGTGGTCAATATTGTGCTAGCCTTTAATGAGGTTGATCTGATCACCAACCTGAGCGCTTCCTTATCCTGTCTGTCCAATACTGGGCCGGGCTTTGATTTGGTAGGACCCACGGGAAATTACGGTTTTTATTCGGATTGGAGCAAAGTGGTGCTTTCCGTAGAAATGTTCCTAGGCAGACTGGAGATTTTCCCTATTTTGATCCTGTTTGCGCCTTCTACTTGGTTTAACAAATAAACGAGAAAAAACGCGTTCCGCAAAGGAACGCGTTTTTTGTTTGCCAATTGGTGAGGATTTGGCGCGCCAAGAGGGATTCGAACCCCCGACCCACGGCTTAGAAGGCCGTTGCTCTATCCTACTGAGCTATTGGCGCAAAAAATGGAGCGGGTGACGGGAATCGGACCCGCATTGCCGGCTTGGAAGGCCGGTGCTCTGCCAC